>JAHKXX010000194.1 GCA_020627425.1 bacterium | reverse complement strand
GAGAAGAACAATATGTAGTCGTGAGTGTTTGCTACGAACATTTCCGTAGCTACGTCCTCCTCCCTTCTTATCATACCTGAGATACCCCTGCCTCCGCGTCGCTGAGTCCTGTAGGTATCTGCCTTCTGACGCTTTACATAGCCGAAGTTCGTCATAGTAACAACACAGTCCTCATACGGTATCAGATCCTCTATATCTACTTCACCGCTTACTGCTGCTATCTCTGTTCTTCTTTCGTCGGCAAACTTTTTCTTTATTGCTAAAAGCTCTGTTTTGATTATACCCAGAAGCCTCTCGCCGTTTACGAGAATATCCTTCAGATCGGCTATCTTTGCAATGAGTGCATTCAGTTCTTCCTCTATCTTTGCTCTCTCCAGTCCTGACAACTGACCGAGTCGCATTGATACTATAGCCTGAGTCTGTATATCGTCAAGCCCGAATCTTTCCGAGAGAGCGGCCTTTGCGGACGGCTGATCCTTTGAGGAACGTATTATTCTTATTACCTCGTCGATAAAGTCTATCGCTATTTTCAGACCCTCTAAAATATGCGCTCTTTCCTCGGCTTTTTTCAGTTCGTACTGAGTTCTTCTCGTTATAACGTCTACCTGAAAATCTACATAATGCTGTAAAATATCCTTTATATTGAGTATCTTCGGCACGCCGTTTACTATAGCAAGCAGAATGATACCATAGGTTATCTGCATCTGAGAATTTTTATAAAGACTGTTGAGAACTATCTGAGGAGAGGCTTCCTTCTTTATATTTATCTCTATGTGCATACCGTTTCTGTCGGAGTGATCGTCAATACTTGATATGCCCTCTATTCTCTTGTCCTTTACAAGGTCTGCTATGCTCTCTACGAGTCTTGCCTTGTTTACCTGATACGGAAGCTCTGTAACGATTATCTTGAACCTGCCGTTTTTCTCCTCGACTATCTCGGCTCTTGCGCGGACGGTTATCTTTGCTCTGCCCGTTGTGTAGGCTGCACGGATACCGGATTTACCCATAATAATACCTGCCGTGGGAAAATCAGGACCCTTTATGTACTGCATTATATCATCAAGTGTAGCGTCGGGATTGTCTATTATACAGCACACCGCGTCTATTACCTCGCCTAAATTATGCGGAGGTATATTAGTAGCCATACCTACGGCAATACCAGTAGATCCGTTAACAAGCAAGTTCGGAAATCTGCTGGGAAGTACGGACGGTTCCTTGCGGCTGTCGTCATAGTTCGGAACAAAATCTACTGTTTCCTTGTCTATATCGGTGAGCATTTCTACGCTTATTTTGCTCATTCTCGACTCGGTATATCTGTACGCAGCAGGCGGATCTCCGTCCACGGATCCGAAGTTTCCGTGACCGTCCACAAGTGTATATCTCATTGAAAAATCCTGAGCCAGTCTGACTAAAGCCTCGTATACCGAGCTGTCTCCGTGAGGATGGTATCTACCGAGAACATTACCGACAGTAGTGGCGCACTTTTTATACGGCTTGTCCGGAGTAAGGTTATCCTCATACTGTGAATAAAGTATTCTTCTGTGTACGGGCTTCAGTCCGTCGCGAACATCGGGCAAAGCTCTTGACACTATTACGGACATTGAATAGTCAAGAAAGGATTTTTTCATTTCCCTTTCTATATCTACTTCAATTATCCTTTCCTGCTTATTTTCTTCAAGTTCCAATTAAAGCACCTCTCTGTTATCAGGAAACAGCAAAACCGCACCTGATTTTTTTTCATATCAACTCAGCGATTTCTCAATGTTTTTATTATACACATTCATCATTCCTCAACAAAGGAGCTTACCTGTTCAAAAAACTGCGGAAATGTCTTTTTTATATTGACAGGTTTAAAAGTATCTGAGGACACAAAGCCATGAGATGTCGTTCCGGTCGTGAGCACCTTATCACCGAGCATTACCCTGTATGAAAAAAATATTCTCGAATAGGACACTCTTGTGATCCTCGTTTCAACAGTCACCTCATCCTCAAAATGAGCAGGCTGTATATACTTAACGGTGAGGTCTGTCACGGGCATCATAACTCCGTCACGTTCAAACTGACCGTAGGTTATACCGGATTCCTTTATAAATTGTGTTCTTGCCTCCTCAAACCATATGGGATATACAGAATGGTGAATAACGCCCATCTGGTCTGTCTCGGCATATCTTGCTTTTATAACAGTTTTATGTACCAAAATAGTCTCCTCCGTTTTTGGCAGTATTATTCTTCTGTTTGTACAGGCACTGTACCGCTAAAGAGTATAGCCTTTATTTCGTTATAAACCTCAGGCTCTATAACACGTTCGGGGATAGCAAAATTCTGACCCTTGGGAGTACATATCATAAAGATATTATCAAATTCCTTTATTTCGGACTTTCCGTCAAGCTCTATACTCCACGCTCCGTCGTCCCTGCCTATATCAATATGTGTAGGGTATATCTCGGCTTCTATTGTTTTACCGTCAGCCATCATCTTTGCCATATTCTTTAGGTGCAGATGAGGCACTATCCATATAGCGGCGATCATAACAAGGCACAATCCGCCAAAGAATATATAGTAGTTATTATACTGTGACTTAGTAAAGAAAAACGCAAGAAAGAATGCCACTGCCGCAAGACCGAATATAACAGACTGCACAACAGCCCTCGTACCCTTTGTTTTATAAATATCACTATTATAAAGGCACTTATACATTTCGTCTCTTGTCAGAACATACGAAAGCTTTATACCCATCTCCGGTATCTCATACTCCTCGGCATCGTCATCCTCTACATACTCAGCCTCTGTAGATCCGTCCCATTCGGGATTTTCGTCATCCTCTTCCTCTACTGTTTCAAGTTCTTTATATATCTCCTCTGCAAGCTCCTCCTCCCCGGATAAGCCCACATCTTCATTTTCTTCTTCTTTCATACTACTTCGATTATTATCATCATTTTCTCTCATACATCAATCTCCTGCCCGGTGCCCGGGCTGTCAACTCTCTCTTGCCGCACAGCGGCAAGGGCTTCAACTTAAGGTTTAAACGTCGCTGCCTTACGGCAGCGAGGCAAATTTTTACTGACCGCTGCAAGGGGAAGCCCTCTTTCCCAGGGCTTCCCCTCTCAAAAAACAGTCCACTGGACTGTTTTTTGATTCACCCCTTGCGGAGGGATCAGAAAAAGAGAGTTTCGCGCTCTGCGGAGCGCGACCAGAGGCGCCGCCTCTGGACTCCGCCGCCTTTGTAAAGGCGGGCGAAACTTTTATATTTTATTAAGTCGATAAAAATGCGCGCCGCTCATACGTCCAAATTCTGGACGTATTTGGCGTTCTTTTCGATGAATTCACGGCGAGGCTCTACTTTGTCGCCCATAAGAATGGTGAATACCTCGTCGGCTGCGGCAGCATCCTCCATTTCTACACGGAGCATGATCCTTGTCGCGGGATCCATTGTCGTCTCCCATAGCTGCTCGGCGTCCATCTCACCAAGACCCTTGTAGCGCTGTATTTCGTACTTCATTCCTTCAAACTGAGCCATTATCTTGTCACGCTCTGCATCGGAGTATGCATAATGGTGCTCTTTGTTTCGCGTTATGCGGTATAGCGGAGGCTGCGCTATGTAAACATGCCCCTCCTCTATCAGAGGCCGCATAAAACGGAAAAAGAAAGTAAGCATAAGCGTTCTTATGTGAGAACCGTCTACGTCGGCATCCGCCATTATTATTATCTTTCCGTAGCGAAGCTTGCTGAGGTCTATCTCGTCGCCTATACCACAGCCGAGAGCCGTTATAACGGGCATCAGCTTGTCGTTACCGTATACCCTGTCAAGACGCGCTTTCTCTACGTTCAGCATTTTGCCCCATAGCGGCAGTATAGCCTGAAAACGTCTGTCTCTTCCGCCCTTTGCAGAGCCTCCTGCGGAGTCTCCCTCTACGATGTATATTTCTGTTTCGTCTACGTTCTTTGACTGACAGTCCGCAAGCTTTCCGGGAAGTCCGCCGCCCTCCATGGCTGTCTTTCTTCGTGCCAGATCACGCGCCTTTCTCGCTGCGTCCCTCGCACGGGCTGCTGTCAGAGCCTTGTCAAATATTGCCTTTGCCGTAGCGGGATTTTCCTCCAGATACTGCATCAGCTTGTCGCTTACCAGCCTGTCTACAAGCGTTCTTATAGATGTGTTTCCGAGCTTTGCCTTTGTCTGGCTTTCAAACTGGGCGTCCTTCAGCTTTACGCTGATAACAACAGTCAGTCCCTCGCGGACGTCCTCACCGCTCAGATTCTTTTCGCCCTCTTTTATTATATTAAATTTTCGCGCATAATCATTCATAACACGGGTCAGCGCTCTTTTGAAGCCTTCCTCGTGAGTACCGCCGTCGTTGGTATGTATGTTGTTCGCAAAGCTGAGAATAAGCTCGTTATAGCTGTCATTGTACTGCATAGCTATCTCTGCCGAGGCTGTATCATCCTCATTTTTTGCCTGAAAATGGATAATATCAGGATGTATAACATCCAGCGCGCGTTTTTTATGTATATACTCAACAAAGCTTGAAACGCCGCCCTCATAGCAGAAATTGTGCTGTACTATGTTTTCGGGATCGCGCTCGTCACGAAGCTCTATGTGTATTCCGGCATTCAGAAAAGCCTGCTCCCTGAGCCTTGTAGCAAGAGTATCATAATCATAGACGTCTGTCTCGGTAAATATCTCTCTGTCAGCCTTAAAAGTAACCGTGGTTCCCTTTTTGTCCGTTGTTCCTCTTTTTTCAAGCTCCGTAACGGTGTTGCCTCTTTCAAAGCGCTGATAGTATACATTCTCGCCGTCACAGACCTCTACCTCTGTCCATTCGGACAGGGCGTTTACTACGGAAGCACCCACGCCGTGAAGTCCGCCGGCAACCTTGTAGCCGCCTCCGCCGAATTTTCCGCCTGCATGAAGCACCGTAAATACTACCGTTACGGCAGGTATACCAAGCTTTGGCTGAATGCCTGTGGGAATTCCTCGTCCGTTGTCGGATACTCTGATTATCTCTCCGGGAAGTATAGATACATCTATTTTTGTACAAAAGCCTGCGAGCGCCTCATCTATGGAGTTGTCTACTATCTCGTAAACCAGATGATGAAGTCCGCGCGGACCGGTAGAGCCGATATACATACCGGGTCTTTTTCTGACTGCTTCCAGTCCCTCTAAGACCTGTATTTCGTCGGCGCCGTATTTTTCGTTTGTCTGACCTATGTCGTTCTCATTCATATTGTGTTCACCTCAAAAAAATCGGAGCTATCTTTTAAGCTGTGATTCATCTACGATCATTCTTTTCAGGAATAAATCTTACCGTAAGCGGAAACATCACAAACGCTGCCATAATGCCCAGCACGTCTATAATAACGACCGGCACAAGATTCAGATCCTTTGATGTATGAAAGATAAACAGATTCACACCCACAAGGACGGCAGCTATAATAATTATCGGAATAATTCTTCCGATACGGCTTATCCTGAACTTTTTTTTACAGTGGTAGCAGTTGTACTCGCTGCCCTTTAGCAAATAAACCTCTTTATATCTGTACACCGTATTGCAGTACGGACACACGGGAAGCTTTAGCAAATAACATTCTCCTTATCAGCTGCTGTAGATGTCTTCCTTCAGGTCATTTTCACTTTGACTCATAAGATCATCTATCTCTTCTATATATTCGCTTTTATCGGTTTCGGATCTGTTTTTAGCTATCATAAATTTCTTTGTAAACTCTATGCCTATATCATCGTCGGAATTTTCAGCCGCGGAGCCTTTATATACTCTTACAGGCTCCTCCTCTATCCTTACGGCATTTTTCCTTGTAACGGCAGACGGCACCGAAACGGATTTTTTTATATTGTCCACACCGGTCTTGTCCTTACAAGGCTCCAGCCGTACAAAAAACGGCACTATCAGATAAAATGCAATAAACGGCAAAAGCACCAGCAGTATTCCTATGGGATCGCCGTGATCGCACGAGCTTGTATATATCATCATAATAAGCAGTGCCAGAATGCATATACCGCTTGCCACGGCATAAAGCGTTTTGTTCAGCAATACATTTGACACACCCTTACAGGTGTTGCAGACATACTCGCCCTTGGTTTTTATAATAAACCCTGTAATATACGAAACTCTTCCCTTGCAATAGGGACACTTTGTCATTTTTAAGCCTTTTGCCATATAATGCACACTCTCTTTATTTATAATTACAGCTTTTCAACAGCCTTATACAAAACGGTTGAAAAGTTACAGCTTGCCTTCTTCTATACGCTTTGTAAGCGTCACCGGAGAAAATTTACTTATATAAATCTTCATACCGTCTTTTTCACTGCAAACAACAAACGACTTCGGCAGATCGGTACCGACTGTTTTTACAATGCCTTTTTTTTCGGCTTCAAACAGCAGCTCTCTTGTTCTTTTTGAGACCGTACACCTGTCAATATCGAAAATTCCGATAATATTCTTTTTTCTTATAAACTCATTGTTTCCGATATTAAGATACATAGCCTCTCCGTTTGCTCTGAATGTCCGCAGTTTTTATTTGTTGTATATAATTGCTCCGCCGCTTAGCCTCACTATATTTTTAAACTGATTGCTCGGCTCGCAGCAGGTAATAAAGACCTGCCTGTTATCAAGCTTGTTTATCAGATATCCCTGCCTTTTCGGGTCAAGCTCGCTGAGTACATCATCAAGCAGTATTACCGGCGGTTCGTTTTGCTCCTCTCCGAGTATCTGAGCCTCCGCAAGCTTCAATGACAGCACAGTGCTTCTCTGCTGTCCCTGAGAGCCAAAGCTCCTTGCGGACTTATTGTCTATTTTGGCAGCTATATCGTCACGGTGTACTCCCGAGCCTGTAAAGCCGCAGTAAATATCGTCATTTTGTCTTTTTATAAGGGAATTTAAAAGCTGCTGCTTTATTTCTGCCGTGCTCATTCCTGCTTCGGCGCCGAAGGTACTCTTGTAGGAAAGAGAAAGCACTTCTCTTTTGTCGGAAATACCGCTGTAATAGCCCGACGCGGCA
Organism: bacterium; assembly: GCA_020627425.1. Classification (GTDB taxonomy): domain Bacteria; phylum Bacillota; class Clostridia; order Oscillospirales; family Acutalibacteraceae; genus UBA1213. The sequence goes on along the minus strand of JAHKXX010000194.1, from coordinate 3,919 downwards.
GGAGAAAGCCTTGTCATATATTTAAGTCTCTCGGCTGCTATCTTTGCACCCTCAAAAGACAGCTTTTCGTCCCATATATCAAGAGTATCTATAAGCTCTCGGTGCCTCGGAATATCCTTTAGCAGTGCGTTTCTCTCATTCAGTATCCTGCGGTAACGGCTCAGCATTACTGCGTATTGCGGCTTTATCTGGCACAAGGCTCCGTCTATAAAGCTTCTTCTCTCCTCGGGACCGCTTTTTATAAGCTGTAGATGATCCGGAGAAAATATAACACAGCAAAAGGTGCCGATTATCTGTGACATATAGCCCTTTGCTACGCCGTTTTGCACTGCGCTGCGTTTACCGGGATTTATGGTTATCTCAATAGTCTGTTCTCTGCCGGCAGCATAGAACTCTGCGCCTATAAGCGCGCTTTTTTCGCCGAAGCGTATCAGCTCGCCGTCCTTGGATCCGCGAAACGATCTGCCTCCTGTAAAGAGCCATATCATTTCCAGCATATTTGTTTTTCCCTGGGCGTTGTCTCCGTAGATGACATTTACACCGTCAAACGGCTCAAAGGAAGCATTTTCAAGGTTTCGGTAATTTTTGAAGGTAAGCTTTTTTATATACAAGTCAGCACACCTCGTATAGTGCGCCTTGGTACTCTACCTTGTCGCCGCGCCTTAGTTTTTTCCCTCTTTCGGTACATATCTCACCGTTAAGGCAAACCTTGCCGCCCTGTATTTCTGCCTTTGCCTCTCCTCCGCTCATAACGGCTCCGGACAGCTTCAGCAGATTATCAAGTCTTATATACTCGTCATTTTCTCTTATCTTTATTTTCTCAGATGTCATTTTTTAACCTCACGGGCAGTACTAAAAACAGAAAGCTGTCTCCGTCTGCGGGCCTGAGCACTATAGGACTCAGCGGACCATTCATCTCTATTTTTACCTCGTCCGTCTCGCTGTAGCGCAGAGCGTCAAGCATAAATCTGTTGTCAAAGCCTATTTCCACGTCCTGACCGTTTATGCTTGCCTCAAATTCGTCATATGCTTTACCGACAGAGGTATTGCAGGAGCATTTTATTAGTCCGTTTTCTATACGGCATCTTACCGGTATTTTCAGCTTGTCATTCAGCAGCAGAGACATTCTCTCTATAGCGCTTATAAACTTTCTTGTATTTACCCTCATATCGGTGGAATGATTCTTTTGTATAGCGGATTTATAGTTCATAAACTCTCCGTCAAGCAGTCTTGTTATTACGGAATAGCTGTTTATTCTGAATATTATGTGGCGGCCTCCGACAGAAAAATTCATTTCTTCCTCGCTGTCTCCTATCAGCTTGTTTACCTCGGCAAGAGACTTGCCCGGTACTACAAAGTGCTTTTCGCCCTGATAGTCGATATCCTCTGTTCTGATTGCAAGACGATAGCCGTCAACAGAGATAATTCTTATCCTGCCGTTTTCTATTTCAAATCTGGAGCCTTTATGAGCAGGCTTTACGTCTGTTTCTGCAATTGCAAAGTGCGTCTGTCTTATCATAGAGGACAGTATATCGCCGTTTATTTTTATCAGTTCTTTATTAGCAACCGTAGGCAGCTCGGGATATTCTTCTGCTGAAATTCCGATTATATTGAAATCCACTCTTCCGCTTCTTATATAGACGTTCAGCTTTTCGTTTACTTCTATGAAGACCCTGTCCTCCGGCAGCTTTTTGATTATCTCGGAAAACAGTCTTGCATTTACTACTATTTTGCCTTCCTCAGAAACTGAAGCCTCTATAGTGGTCGTTATTCCTATCTCCAGATCATAGCCGCAGATAAAAAGTCCGTTTTCTGTAGTCTTTAAAAGTACACCCTCAAGAGACGGCATTGTAGACTTTGAGGATACCGCTCTTTGAACGTTTGACACCGCTTCATTCAGCTTTTGGCGGCTGCAATATAGTTTCATCCTTTTTCCTCTTTTCAAAGCTGGTTTTATATATATAGTATAGTAATATTTTAGAAGTAGTAATAGGGGCGGTTTAAAAGTTGATAAGCCCTGTTTTTCCCTTTTTAGCTTTATTTACGGGATAATTTTCCTGTTGAATTGATTTTTGAATATTGTTAAAAATTTCGGGACAATTTTTTCTTTTCCACATTCCGGTTGATATATGTTGGTGGATTGTTAATAATATGTTGAAAATGTTGGCGCTGTCAAATTTTGGATTCAACCGGATTTTGTTAAAAAGTGGAAAAGCTTTCAACAGAATTTTTATAGGCTGAACAGGCTTATCTGTCCCTTATATTTTTGATTATATCCTCTACCGTAGATTTCAGCTTCGGATCCTTGTTCATATTTTTTTCTATCTGTTTTATTGCATAAACTATGGTAGAATGATCTCGTCCGCCGAATTCCTCGCCTATAAGGTTCATAGACAGGTCGGTTATTTCTCTTACTGCGTATATAGCGATTTGTCTTGCGTTTGATATGGCGGAATTTCTCTTTGACGAGCGTATATCCTCGCTTGTAACTCCGAAGGTACGCGCTACCTCGTCTATTATTTTTTCTACCGTCAGTGGCGGCGGCTGATCGTTATTGAGTATATCAGAGATAGTTTTCTGAGCGATATTAATTGTTATCTTCTCTCCGTAAAGCTGGTTTTTTGCCTTAAGCTTTTTTACCACGCCCTCAAGCTGGCGGATATTTGTCTTTAGTCTTGTCGCTATATATTCGGTGACGTCGTCAGGCAGCTCTACATCGAGCAGCTCTGCCTTACGTTTTATTATAGCTATTCTTGTTTCAAAATCCGGTGGCTGTATATCGGCGATAAGTCCCGATTCAAAACGGCTTCTCAGTCTGTTTTCAAGAGTCTTTATTTCCTTTGGCGGACGGTCCGATGTGAGGACTATCTGGCACTTTGACTCATACAGTGTGTTGAAGGTGTGGAAAAACTCCTCCTGAGTAGAGTCCTTGCCGCCGATGAACTGTATATCATCCACAAGCAAAACGTCCGATTTTCTGTATTTCTGCCTAAACTCGCTCATTGTGCTCATTCTGATAGATTCTATCAGTTCATTGGTAAAATCGTCGCCTTTTATATAGACAATCACCTTTTCGGGGCTGTTCTTTTTTATTTCGTTTCTTATAGCATACAGCAGATGTGTTTTTCCGAGTCCGGAATTTCCGTAGATAAACAGAGGGTTATAAGACCTGCCGGGATTCGTAGCCACGGCAAGCGACGCTGCATGTGCAAATTTATTTGAGGAGCCTACTATGAAGGATTCAAAGGTAAACTCATAATCCGCGTCAATTATTGACTCATTAAGCTCCTGTTCCTTTGTTACCACGTCCTCCGGAACGGTAAAGCACAGATCTATCCCCTCTCCGAAAACGCTTGCAAAAGCGTCGTCAAGAAGCTTTTTATATCCTCTTATTAATGTTTGTCTATGAAAATCCCCCGGTACCATAAGTATGGCTTTTCCCTGTGCAAAGTCAAGCTTGACAGGCTCTATTTTACTTATCCATGTATTATAGGCGACCTCTGTAATATTTTGCTTGCAATAGTCACAGATGACCTCCCACGCTTCATTGAATGAATCCATATTGTTTTGTTCTCCCTAACTCTGTGCTGTCCCCGGGCTGCCGTAGTTTCCTACTCCCCTTACGGCTTTTTCCCCCTTACAGCACTTATAATTTTTTGTTTTTCCTTCTATTAATTTAAACACTTATACAAGTATTATTATATCACGCCCTGCCTCCCCAGTCAAGCAGCGTGACGCTGCACCCAATTCGCGCACTCTGATTGATGTTACCACCTACCTATCGGCACGCGTACGAGCGGGGTTTATTATACCTCTCCATCCGCGCCACAGCACACAGGGTGCTGCTTGACGCTGCTTTGATGTGAGAATAAGTGTATTTGTCTTTTCTGCTTGGTGTATCACACTAAATTACGTTACT
>JAHKXX010000193.1 GCA_020627425.1 bacterium | reverse complement strand
ATGAATTTCTGGGTCTGGGAGTAGCAGACCGTGAAAAGGACGAACTGCGGACAAAAAAGCTGTTTTGTCAGTAAGAACACGAATTAATATGGTTTTTTCGACATTCCTGTTTAAATAATCGAAGTTTTCTTACCCGAAAGCATATGCAATTATGTTAATATATAGTCAACGAAAGGAGAGATCACTATGTTACCGGGATTTCTGTTATTAGCAGCAATAGTTATTATCATTGCGATTGCAAGAAGGAATATCAACCACGGTTACACATCCGGCAGCGGAATGTGGAAAAACAGCGACAATAACCTCGAAAAGGATAAGCATCTCGATCCTGCGGACTATAATTATTACGATGATAAGGGAATAATGAAATAGTAGGAGCAGAGACTATTGATCGTAGAAACTACACTAATAAAAGCACAAGCACCGACATCCCTTGCAATGGGGTATTTTGACGGGGTACACCGCGGACATACAGCCGTTATAGCCGACGCAGTCAAGGCTGCGAAAAAACTCGGACTTATACCGGCTGTGTTTACTTTGCAGCAAAGCCCCAGAACCGTGCTTTTGGGCGAAGAGAGCCATAACATAAACACAAACAGCGAAAAGCTGAGGCTTCTGGAGGCTCTCGGTGTAGAGCTTGTGTATAATATAGATTTTCGTGCGGTAAGAAATATAAGCGCCGATAGCTTTTTAAAGGACATCGTTATAGATAAATTCTGCGCACGGTACCTTTCCTGCGGCTTTAACTTTCACTTCGGTATGGGGGCGCGTGGCAGCGGAGAGATGCTTGAAGATATGTGCAAAAGCTACAACATAAGCGTATGCGCCCGTCCGAGGATAAACTCCCTCGGCAGCCCAGTAAGCTCGACAAGAATACGCGGCTGTATTTCTGAAGGAAAAATAAGAGAAGCAAACGAGATGCTCGGGCGTTACTACGGTATAGCCCTGCCGGTAGTACACGGCAAAAAGCTCGGCAGAACTATCGGTATACCCACTCTGAACCAGGTGTTCCCACAGGGGCTGGTAATACCGCGCTTCGGCGCATATGCAAGCATTGTAACAGTAGATGAAAAGAAATACTGCGGCGTCACCGACATAGGTATAAAGCCCACTGTAGGCTCGGACAAAATACAGATCGAAACGTGGATGCCGGACTATAGCGGTAAAGAGCTTTACGGAATGACTATTGATATACGGCTGGTTGATTTTTTGCGTGAGGAGAAAAAGTTCCCGTCGCTTGAGGAACTACGCAGCGAGATATTTAAAAACGCAGAGCAGTCAAAAGAAATTTTTACAAAAGAATACGACAAAGCCCGATTATGCTGACATAATCGGGCTTTTGCCGCTTTTTAGGAGGAATGTATATGAAGTAAACTTGTAAACTTTTTTATGAGCTATTCAAAGAAGAAAAGCTCTTCAAATTTTTTGTCAAGTGCTATACATATAAGCAGTGCAAGCTTTGCACTCGGACAAAACTGGTTATTTTCAATAGAGCTTATGGTCTGTCGGGAAACGCCGACCATCTCTGCAAGATCTCCCTGAGAGATCCTTCTTTCGGCTCTTGCAACACGAAGCTTGTTCTGAAACAAAATATCATTCATAAAAATATCACCATAAAGAACAGCACCATACAGGTTACTGCAATTACTCCCGTAATAATTCCCGCTATCAGATACAGCGGCCTCTTAATGTTTTTGTACTGATAAAAAAACGTAGTACAAAGGTACGCGGTAATAATTGAAACATATTCATAGAACATCTCGTGGTTAAGTGCTTTACAAATGCTGAACGCTACGCACAGCACGCCGACCGTAACTGCACCGAGTCCAAAGGAGGTATTGTAAATACGCTGCTCTCTTTCGTCAAGCGTATTTTTTGTCTTGCGTTTATTTTTAGCAAGAATTTCCTTTTTATCCATTTAAATACCTATGCCTCCCACCCCGGTCATGTCACCGATACTGTAAAGCGTAAGGAAAATTCTGTAATTTTTTTCCTCTGATAGTATAGTATCATATCCTTTACATTTTGTCAAGTATTCTTGACAAAATTTCTTTTAAACTTGACAATTAATTTTCAAGCAGTGAAAACGTATAGCCCATATCGGCAAGGCGGGTCAAAAGCTCGTCCAGAATTTCACTGTTTGTCCTTGACGTACTGTGGAGAAGAATTATCGCGCCGTTGTGTACCCGAGGCAAAAGCTTTGACAGTGCCTCTTCCCTTGTCGGCTGTTTATCGTTGTACCAATCTACATAGGCAAGGCTCCAGAAAACAGTCTTGTATCCGAGCTCTTTTGCCATTTCCAGGTTTTTCGTACTGAACTTACCCTGAGGCGGACGGTAAAGCTTTTGCATTTTTTGTCCGGTCGTCTCCGTATAGAGCTTCTCAAGATCTTTTATTTCCTTTTCAAACGCCTCTTTGTCGGCTATTGATGACATATCCGGGTGAGTCATTGTGTGGTTGCCGACAGTATGACCCTCGTTTACCATACGCTTTACAAGCCCGGGAGCCGTCTTTATATAATTTCCTACAAGAAAGAATGTTGCTTTTACATTATGTTTTTTCAGTACATCGAGTATTTTTTCGGTATAGCCGTTTTCATAGCCTGCGTCAAAGGTAAGATAAAGCTCTTTTTTTGACACGTCCCCGAGATAGCAGGCGTTAAGCTTTTTTAGTTCTTCTACAGAAGCATTTCCCGTAGGCGGACTGCCGTCATCAGAAAAACCGAGACCCCAGTTTTCATTTCCGGCGACAGTAGGCACCGTATCCTCGTTCGTTGTGAGCACCGCAAGTAATATACCTGCAAAGGCTATGATCACGCAGAGTAGTGCCGACAGAGTTTTTCTTTTTAATACAACATACATATATAATCACCTGTTGTATTAATATGAAGCCCCGACCGATAACAGAACAACAGGTTATACGACAGTCCGAAGCCCTTCGGAAAACACTATGTTTATTGACCTGATACTATGAGTTTTGTCATATATTCAGAAAAATCTCGTGAAATTTATGCTGTATGAAAAATTTAATTCTTGACTTTTGCAAATCGGTGTGATATAATAACATTCGTATCCGGGTGTAGCGCAGATTGGTAGCGCGCTTGAATGGGGTTCAAGAGGCCGCAGGTTCGACTCCTGTCACTCGGACTCGAAAAAACAGAGGAGTTTGATTGTTCTTTATAACCGCAAATTGTCAATTAAACTTCTTTCATAGCCGAAGGTAAGATTTTGAACTTGCCTTTCGGCTATTTTTTTACAAAGAGGATGATTATCCTCCGATAAAGGTGTAAGCCGAGTGCTTATTCCCTTATCAGAAGATAATCTCTCTGACAAGATTATCTTCAACAATAACACAGGTTATCTTATCCTGATGTTGGGTGCTGTCGGGTACTCGCCGGTGGTTTCACCACATCGTATTAAACAGGTTTGCAAGCCTTACCGAGTAGTCAAGGTAGCAGCAGAGTGCGGTCTGTTGGCTCGCTCGACCAATGAAGTTTGGTGTCGTGGCAAAACTGTTATGATACCGTTGTATTTTCGCTTGTGTTATCTATTCAGTTGTAGTGCTAAGAGCAAAGCACAGATCCTCTCCGTTTATTGCTCTTATGTCAGCACATAGACGAAAGCCTATGCACAGACATAAAGGCAAGTGTAACAAAAAGAATATGCCAAGCCAATACCATCCTGTTTCCACGCAAAAAGGCATTGACTTGACACAATATATCCAAAAGGCACAGAAAGCCTTATTGGGCATCAGAAATTCGTTAGAGGTAGTTCGGATACCTTTGCGAGTGAGCCTGTCGTTTAATTGGTAGTTAAGCGATGGGCTTTTGGTGTTTACTTTATCAACATACATTTTTATTGTACAGCATCAATAATTGTTTGTCAAGTTAGTTTTTGACAAGTTTTAATTCGTTATTTTGTTAGTTTTCGACTACTTTCAAGAAAGTGATATACATTTTTGAGCATTTTCGGCTATGTTATGCTGAAAATGTTTTTTCTGTTTCAAGAAGTCAACAGGCAGGACATATTGTCTTGTCCCCTGTTGACTTCTTTTTTTATGCCCTTTTACCGTCAGAGAAAGAAAAATCAATCATTCTCTGTTGTGTCAAACTTGTATTCAAGCAGATCGCCCGGCTGTATTTCAAGCAGTCTGCAAAATGCTTCGATATTTTCCCAAGAAACAGGCTTACTCTCCCTGAGTTTCTGCAAAGTTGATTGGCTCAACAGCTTTTCATTCTTTATACGGTATGTTGAGTACCCCTTGTCTTTCAGAGCTTGCAGAACATTGATTTTGAATACCATTCCCACCGTCCTCACCTCCCTCTCAATCATTTATAACCATTGTACCACAGAATATGAACGAATACAAGTCTATATTTTGAACAAAGCACCAAAGAAATATAGCCGAAAGTTCGTTCAGGTCGTATATTGAATATGAACGAGTTATCGTTTATAATAGTTACTGTAAGGATAAGATAAAACCTTACAGAGAGGAGGTCAGACAATGGACAGACACTACTTCAACCCCACACCTGATACGATCTACACCAACAAGGGCGGCGGCTCCTATATCTGCCTTGAAGCAGAAGGACATTTCAGAGCAAAGTTTCAGCGTGTAAGCAAGTCTAAGTGGACATTTGTGGCTCACGGCTGTCAGATGTACGAGGACGGCACAATAGAGTGGGACAGCTCCACAGGCGGATACTTCGAGGAATGATACCGCACAAATGGGACTTCAAGTCCCACATTTCAAGTAAGGAGATTGCAAAATATGAAACTGAGCTATTTCGGCAAAAGAGCTTCTTCCGCTACAATAGATAAGGAAAGATTTGCAGAAGCAAGGTGGAAATACGGCAGCAGAAAAGATGAAGAGTTCGGCTATATTTTCAGATGTTTGCTTGATGACAACGGCTACACTTATGAAGTGGACACAGACCGTAAGACCTGTTGGGTGAAAGTAAAGGTTGCAGATTATGACGAGTTTATTGTTATAAAAGGTCTGTACGAAGAAGCTAAGGACGCATTCAGAAAGTAATGAAGTGGGACTTCAAGTCCCAGATAATGAAGCTGACCTATCGGCTGTTAAATACGGGGAGAAAGGAAAAAACTATGAAAACTTGGTATCTTGCAACATTCAAATGGTCGGACAGTGGAGTTTACTGCACAAACCTTGTTCTGACCGACAGCGAAGAAAAGGCGGAGGAACACTACTCAAAGTATGAAATGGTATCTATCCGCATTGCTGACGAGTGGGAAGTTGATAATTACAGAAGCAGAGGATGTCCGGTTGTGGAACTTTGAGGCGACAATCAGGAACGTGACAAGTGGGACTTCAAGTCCCACTTGAGATAAGGAGCAGGGAAATGAAAATCGAAACATTATCCGAGAGAATAACTAATGTAGAGAACAAGATCAGCAAGAAACAGCTTACCATTGCAAAAAAACAAGCTCTGATAGCCAAAAAGCAACAGCTTATTGAAGCAAAAGGTCTTGTCAATTCAGACAGTTCCGAAGCTCTGACTTTGAAATGGGATATAGAGCATTATACAGACGATATAAGCCGTTTAGAGCGTGAGATTGCTGAAACGACACTCACCCTTACTGAGTACAGAAACAAGCTCACAGGGCTTGTAGAGCGTGTCAGCGTACTGATTACGGATATGCCGGATGTTCTGAAAGGACTGCAAGAAGAACTTGTAGAACGATGGGATAAATGGGATATTGAGCGTAGGGACAGAATACAGTCGGATTACCGAGAACTTAATTACAAGGAGTTTTCAAGGAAATACACCCACGCTGATGTGATGTTCAAAAGCAAGTCTGACGAACAGATACACAATGACAATGTCCAGTCAGCCGAAAATCTGATTATAGACCTGATTTACCGTGTACGCAAAATCACAGGAGAGATAACAGATTGGAGTGACATTCGTGCTTCTGCCGGAACAGGCGGCTTCACCGTTTTGAATGGAACGGTTATCGGGAAAGAAGGCATAGCTTGTGTAGAGAGTATCACGGCAGGCGGTTACAATATCCAAAGGCTTCATATAAGAGTATTGGTACATAGTGTATAAAGAAACAGCAGCAAGTATTGAACAGTGGATTGTTCTGACTTGCTGCTGTTGATTGTTTATGTGGGACTTGAAGTCCCACTTGATGCTTGAAGAGGAAAAAACAGTATATGTACATTTTATCGAACGGTGAAATTTGACTTGCAAGCTACTATGGTTTATAATTTAGAAAACAGACCATAGAGGAAGGTGTTAGTAATGTTTGATTTCAATAATGATGGAAAGACCACTCCTGACGAAGATTTTATTGCTTACAATATTTACAGCAAAACTTCCTGCGGCACTAACTATTCCAAAAGTCATAGATCATCCGGCAAGATCATTCTGGGTATTATTATTGCCTTGCTGGTGTTTTATATTATCGGCAGGATCGGTAATTCATCATCCGGTAACAGCACCTCCTACAAAGGCAGTACCAGCCGAAGCTCATATTCTTCTATAACAAGCTCCAGATCAACAAATTCCTCAAAAACAGAAAGCAAACATAAGGAGAATTCAATCTCGGGCTATAGTGACCGAAGCCGTTCTGAGGCTTCGGGACACGATGGATTCAATGCAAGGGATTACTATGATGCCGAGGATTTTTATGAGGATAATTACGATGACTTTTTTGATTATGAGAACGCAGAAGATTATTATTACGAGCATTATGATGATTGAGGAGGGAACAAGAAATGCCTGCAATAAAAGCAGAAAAATGTCTTAGGGATACTATTCCCGATCCTGAATTGTATGAACAGTATTGGAATGCTCATGTACGGTAAGGAAGCAAGCAACCGAAAACAAGAGATAGACCGCCAGCACTACACTATTCCGAACCAAAGACCAAAAGATAAGCATT
>JAHKXX010000192.1 GCA_020627425.1 bacterium | reverse complement strand
TTTCTGAATTATTTTTTCTCGCTGGCACTGACAAACGGAATAATAAGGCTTTATGTTCTACTGACTCAAGCCGTTTCTTTTTTCCTGCTGTATTTTACTTTAGGCAAGATAGTGGAAAAGCTGCTGAGCAAAATAGTATCCTTTGTTTTTAATACTATTTCTAAAATAAGAGAATGTTCTGTAATATTTGCCAAAAAACTATTCAGAAAATTGGCAATAAAGCCTAAAAAAATGTTAAAATAGCAAAAAATATAAAAAAGCCTTTTAATACTCTTGAAATATGACTGTAAAATGTTGTATAATACAGTTGTTACATTAACAAGACAAAAGAGTTAATAGGTGAGGAGGTCGGACGATGCCGGAAATAATTAAAAAGAGAATTGTCGGCAAAAGTACCTTGACCAAAAAATCGAAAAAGCGCCGTAACTGGGTACTGATTATCGCATTGATCGGTTTTTCACTGTATATAGCCCTTATGATTGTTGATCAGCAGATAAAAATCAGCGAGGCAAGAAGTGAGCTTTCGGATCTTAATAAAACAATTTCTCTTCAGAAGATCAAAAATGAAGAGCTGAAAACCATCGCCGATTCGGTTGACAGCGATGACCTTAGCTCTTTCTCGGATTATATAGAGAGAGTTGCAAGAAAAGATCTGGATTATGTAAAAAACGGTGAGGTTGTGTTCATTAATATTGCCGGTGATTGAGAGGAGAAAGCATATTTAGTATGGGGCTTGAAGTTGGTTCAGTAGTAGAGGGTAAGGTTACAGGTATTACTAAGTTCGGAGCTTTTGTTGATCTTCAGGATGGCAAGACCGGTATGGTTCATATTTCCGAGGTCGCTCCGACATACGTAAATGATATTAATGACTTTTTGAAGGAGGGTCAAAGCGTAAAGGTCAAGATATTGAGTATCGGCGATGACGGCAAGATAAGTCTGTCTATTAAAAAGGCTGTTCCGCCTGCAAAGAAAAAAACTCCGTATCAACAGAGCAAACCCGGCTCCGGTGCGCCTGCGCGTCCCGGTAATTTTGACTGGCAGTCCTCCAAGCGTTCAGAGCCTTCAAGCTTTGAAGATATGCTTTCAAAATTCAAGCAGACCAGTGACGAAAAAATGTCAGATCTAAAACGAATGAATGAATCAAAGCGCGGCGGTTATTCAAGACGTGGTAACTCACAAAAACAGTAAGAGTCAGATATTCGGAGAGTCGTTTATGACTCTCCTTTTTTAAACGGAGAAAAGTTATGATAATAAATGCAAAAATATATACCATGGACGAAAATGAAACTGTTATAGAAAACGGGTTCATAAGAACGGATGGAAAAATAATAACTGAAATAGGGGAGATGTCCTCTCTCACGGGTATTTCTGCCGATGCCTTTGACGCGGCAGGACGAAGTGTTTATCCCGGTTTTATAGACGCACATACACACCTTGGCTTGTTTGATGATTCACTTAGCTTTGAGGGTGACGATGGCAACGAATCAACCGATCCTGTTATGCCTCAGCTCAGGGTCATAGACGCCGTAGATCCGTTTGACGGATACTTTCCCGAAGCCCTGTCCGCCGGTATTACCACCGTTCTGGTCAGTCCGGGAAGTGCGGACCCTATCGGCGGTCAGATCGCAGCAATAAAGACACAGGGTAAACGAATTGACAACATGATAGTAAAGGCTCCTGTCGGGATAAAGCTTGCACTTGGAGAAAATCCCAAATCTGTATTTAGTGACAAGGATCAGTCGCCGAGCACCAGAATGGCGACCGCTTCAGTTATTCGTGATGCCCTCAGAAAAGCCCACAGATATTACATAGATAAAAAAAACCACATATTAGACAGGGATAACTGTGACGAGCCGGAATACGATTCCAGATGTGAGGCATTGGTTCCACTGTTCAAAAAGGAAATACCTGCACATTTTCACGTCCATCGTGCAGATGATATTTTTACCGCCGTAAGAATTGCCATGGAGTTTGATCTGGAATATGTTTTGGTACATGCAACAGAGGCCTATCTGATAATTGATGAGCTGAAAAACGAAAAGCTTCGAGGAATTCTTTCGGGACCCATCCTGACCGACAGAAGCAAGCCCGAGCTAAAAAACCTGACACCAAAGGCTGTCGGAATTATCGCAAAGAATCTGCCTACTGCCGTTATCACCGATCATCCTGAAACACCTATACAGTATCTGTGTATGTGCTGTGCCGTAGCTGTCAGAGAGGGTATGGACAGGAATGACGCCATCAGAGCCATAACCTCTGTTCCGGCTAAGATCTGCGGTATTTACGATAGAGTTGGCTCTATAAAAAAGGGAAAGGACTGTGATCTTGTTATATACGACGGCGATCCTCTGAATATTATGAACAAGCCGTCTGCTGTTTTTATTAACGGAAAAAAAGTACGATAACGTATAATTATTATTGATCTGAGACATTATTTCCTAAATAATTGAATTTGTGAATTTGTATAAATTTATAACTCAAAGTTTTACATAATTTTCTTAAAAACTATTTTATTTTTTTGTTTAATGTGTTATAATATACTTGACCTGAGATGATCGGGTAAGAAGTATATTTAAAGGAGGCCCAGCTTATGAAATACAACATAGTAGGTAGAAAAGTGAATCTGAAGGATAATTTTAAAGAGCGTGTTTATAAGAAACTCGGTAAATTTGAAAAGATTTACTCCGAGGATGCCGAGGCAACAGTAACCGTAACCCTTGAGAAAAACCGTCAGACGGTAGAGGTAACCATCAGAGATAACGGAATGATGTATCGCGCAGAAAGCACCTCACTTGAAATGAATGACGCGCTTGATGATGTTGTAGATATACTGGGAGGACAGATAAGAAAAAACAAAGCAAAGCTCAGTAAGAAATTAAGACCTGACACCTTTGAAAGCTATTTTGTAGACGAAGCTGATGCTGATGGCGACATTATGGAGGAAGAGGATTATACTGTAGTAAAAAAGAAAAGCTTCTCTGTAAAGCCTTTGAGTGTAGAGGAGGCTATACTACAGATGAATATGATAGGACATGAGTTCTTTATGTTCAGAAACAGTAATACTAACGAGATCAATGTCGTTTACAAGCGTAAAAACGGAACATATGGACTGCTCGAGCCTATGGATTGAGTGGTACAATAATAATAAAAACGGGCGAGCTAAAGGGCTCGCCCGTCGCATTATGCTGTTAACTATTATTATATG
>JAHKXX010000191.1 GCA_020627425.1 bacterium | reverse complement strand
GCTTGGTGTATCACACTAAATCGCGTTACTTGCACCTATTCCAAAACACCCAGAATTATTTTACACCAACCGGCGCAGTGCCTGCGCTGTCAATTCGCGTACTCGAATTGGTAGTATCCCTACCTTGTGGCACGCGTACGAGTCTGGTTTATTGTCCCTCTCAGTCCGCCTCACGGCACTCAGGGTGCCGCTCGTGCTGCTTTATAGTGAAGGCTGATATATTTCTTTACTCTACTCATTGTCTCCAAAAAACAGTACAGCAAGTCTGAGGTGAGCTTCTCACTATCATTATTCATTTTTCAGTCTTAAGTTTTCAGTATTCGTTTAGCGAAGCGCTCTGTGTCAAATTTCCGTGAGGTTGAATAGTATGTAATGTGATTGAGCGTTAAAGAAAGAAGAATGGTGACTATATGAAAAGCTGTATAAGAAACGGAAATATACTTGCGTTCAGTCTCGGACTGCTTGCATCGTGCCTCCTGCCTCAATGCCTTATTGTGGTGGTGATAGCACTTGGGCTTGCAATTGTGTCTGCTGTCAGCTCGAAATGCTGCCGTTTTTGAAAGGGGTAATTGTTTATGAAGCTCGTTGTGATAGATAACCCGAAATTTGCAGGCTTTATTCTCAGAAAGCTTTTTAAAATAAAGAAACTCCCGAAAACAGCCTCATAAATGCAATTAAAAACAGTAAGACCATGATAAAAGAATGTCCGCTCTTCTGTCGGCGCTCCTTTTGGGGCGCCGTGTTTTTTGTCCGGTAAGCCGTTTTTTTTGTAAAAACATATTTTCAAACAATTAAAAATATGATATACTTAAGTTATTGTATTAATGTGTTTTTTGTTTTCGTACTATATCCGTAGCGGTATACAGCCCTCGGCTGTCACGGATATCACAGGGCAAGGTTTTATGAAAATACTTTTTGTCGGTAAGCCGATATATACCGGCATACCGTACAGGACTTCTGTAGATCACCGTTTTTGAAAGGATTTATCTATGTTTGAGCGTATACAGTCGTGGGACGACAGGATTCTCTTAAAGCTTACGACCAAAAGAACACCTGCACTTAACAGGTTTATGGTTATTATTACATATGCAGGCAACAGCGGTGTAGTCTGGTTTGCCATGGCACTTCCTATGCTGCTGATGAATGATTTCAGGCTTGGGGGCTTCAGCATAGTCTTTGCTATGTTTTTTGGATGGCTTGTAAGCGAGGTAACAATAAAAAATATTGTTCGTCGTGTACGCCCCTGTAAAAAGGAGTTTGAGGAATACCTGCTTATAAAAAATCCGCCGCAGTATTCGTTTCCTTCGGGTCACTCGGCTACCTCGTTTGCCGTGTCTACGGCACTTCTCTTCACCTGTCAGTATCTGTTTGTTCCGGCTCTGATATTGGCTGCGCTTATAGCGTTTTCGCGGCTTTATCTTACGGTACACTATCCTACGGATGTCATAGTCGGTGCACTGCTCGGGGTTTTATGCGGTATCGCGGCAGTACCCGTTGCGTCGAGTATACCCGTATTTGATTTGAAGTTCTGATTCCCCGGAGATATATAGGGAAATTTATTTTGGCACAGCTTTTGTCTGTGCCTTATTTTTTAAAAATTATTAAAAGTAAAGCAGGTGAATAAATGAACAAGGATCGTTTAGGTGCTTTTATGGATGCCGTTATAGCTATCGTAATGACTATCCTCGTACTGGAGCTTGAAAAGCCCTCTGCACCCACGCTTGAAGCATTTCTGGCACTCAGGATCAATTTTGCCGCTTATGCGCTGTCTTTTCTCTGGCTTGCAGCTATGTGGACAAGCCTGCATAATGCATGGCATATGGTCGATAAGATCACAAACCGTACAATGTGGCTCAGCATGGGGCTGCTGTTTTTCTCGTCGCTGTTTCCATATGCGACAAGTCTTGTTTCGGAGTATTTTACAAGCAGGACAGTACAGGGATTTTATGGTATTGTCGTAATTGCGACTACTGTTATGATGATACTGATCTACGGCAGCCTTGCAAAGGATGACCCTCGTGAAGCAACGTTAAGGTATATGAAAAAGGTCAGGGTTTCCCTGCTGATAGATATAGGTATCAAGACACTGGGAACCGTTATCGGAGTGCTGTTCTGGCCGCCTCTGGTATCTATCGGAATATTGGCAGCCGCTTTGTTTATTATGATCGCAAGAAAAAGGGGTTTTGACTGAGTACATATTATTGATACTATCAGACTCTGCCTCACTCGTGTGGGACATTTTCTTTTGTATAATACGAAAAACTGTAGCGGTCGGAATGCGGTAATGATATAATGGTATAAATGAGAATTATGATCTATTAAACGTACTGTCGTACTGTTTTTTGAAAGGGTGGTTTATTTGAAAAAGAAAAAGATCCTGATACCTTCGATCATTATTGGTGTGCTCCTTGTACTGTCTGCTGCTTTTTTTATCTATGTCAACACCGATAAATACTATGCAGATGATACAGCACTTTCTGCTGCCGTATCCGACAACGATGTGACAGTTACCAAAGAAAACGGAAAAATGGTTTTTACACCAAAAAGCTATGATCATGGGCTGATATTCTATCCCGGTGCCAAAGTAGAATACAGCTCATATGCTCCGCTTATGAAAGAGCTTGCAAAAAAAGATATTCTCTGCATTATTGATGAAATGCCGTTTGATATGGCAATACTTGACATTAATGCAGCAAACAGTGTCAAAGAAGAGTTCCCGTCGGTCAGGCATTGGTATATAGGCGGTCATTCTCTCGGAGGATATGCAGCTTCCTCGTATGCGGATAAACATCGTGATGAGCTTGACGGTCTTATTCTTCTGGCAGCATATACTACTTCTGATTTAAGTGATTCATCTCTGAATGTTATTTCAATATATGGCAGTAATGATAAAGTGCTCGATATAAATAAATACAGGGATAGCTATTCTCTTCTTCCCGCCGACACAAAAGAATTAATTATACAAGGTGGATGTCATTCCTATTTCGGCAGCTACGGAGCACAAAAGGGAGACGGTATACCGGAAATAAGTTCTTCGGAACAAATAAAGCAAACAGCCGATTTTATAGAGGATAATATTATTAATTAGTTATCCTTTTCTATGCCGGACACAAGCTACTTGAGCCTCGCCTCGTGCGAGGCATTTTGCTTTATTTTATAGAAATGCGAAAAGAGGTAGCTGTACAGGGGGTTATATCTGTACTGATGTTTTCACTTGCCAAAAAAAACAAGCTGACGCACTGCGTTTTTTACGCTTTTGCGACAGCCTGTTTTTTGTATTAGTCCGGTTATGATTTAATAACCTGCTGAGTGCATTATCCGAGTATCCTTCTTAAATGGCTCCGCCCTTTTGAAAGGCGGCTTTTTACTGTGCCTTCGGGGATCTTTAGTATATTCTTTATTTCGGAAACAGAAAAATCCTCTATGTAATACAGCACCACTGCCTGCCTTATTTTTACAGGCAGCGCCTCTATAGCAAGGCGCAGCTCCGTACTCTCTGTATGTGACAGTAAGGACGGTTCAGGCACCCCTGTCGCGTCCTCCAGACTTATCACCCTGCTTCTTTTTTTGAGCTGCATATTACATACATTTATCAGTATTCTTACAAGCCACGTTCTGAAATACCGCTCCTCCCGCAGTGACCCTAACTTTTCATAGGCTGTGAGGATAGCCGTTTGCACTGCGTCCTCACAGTCTGCTTCATTTTTCAGCATCGACATTGATATTCTGTAAAGTGTCTGCTCGCTTTCCAGCACTTTTTCGGAAAATTCATTCTTAGTCATCGCAGATACCTCACTCTATTACCTTTACCATATAATTCTGATAATCGGCTTCCATTGCGTCAACCGCGGATATAGACAGGTAGGTCATATCGGCAACATCATTCTCTGTGATAAATCCGAGCTTTATGGTGACGGGTTCTCCCTTTTTCAGACTCAGCTTTTCGCCGTTCTTTGTGCTGTAAATACTGAGTGCTCTTTCGCCTTCCAATGTAGAGTATCCATAATAATTTTTATCCTTGAACATAAATACATCGGCAATGAATACCCTGTGCAAATCGTCTATATCATCCTCGGCGGTAAGCTCTATTTCGGCTACATAGAAATGTCTCTTATCCGTTATATCCTTTGCGACTCCGAGATGATCCTCATCATAGCCCTCATACACTGTAGTGGTTGCCTCTTTAATGAGTGTTCCGTCAGCTTTAAAAAACATATCAAAGGTCGTTTCAAGACCGAGATCAGTGAACCATTTTTTCTCCAGTCCGTTGATATTGTCCTGCTCCTTAATGGAGATGGCTTTTGCGGTCACATTTACTGTATCCCCGTCATGATCGGCTGTTTTCAGCGGGATGTTTTCTCCGAGCTTTACCTCCTTGACTCTGCCCGATATGAACTGATCCCTGAATCCCAGACCGTCTCTGTCATAATCAACGATCGCTCCGTCGTAAGAATAATGATCGGAATCATCTAACACATCGGCTGGCTTCTGATCCTCGGGAGCAGGCTCCAGATCAATTTTTTCGGTTATTTTCTTAAGCTCCTCAAAGTCGGAACAGTTGCAATGTACCAGGCAGTTATACCTATCGAAGTACTTTAAAGAAGTATAGAAATATTTATCGGTGTTTTCAGCCTCTTTGATGGTCATATACAAAGTTTTGTGACCGTCATATTCGGTCTCTGATGTTTCTACAACATTCAAATAGTCATCGTCAAAATTGTCAATATACTGGATCCATGCATTGAAATATTCATCTCCGTTACGATATTCAAACCGGTTTTTACTCGAAGAGCTGTTTTGGTATGAATCGGGCAGATAACCGAATTTCAGATTCATATTTTGGAATTCGTATTCCGAAGTGCTGCCGCTGTCTACCGTAACATTCAGACCGTAGGTACCCTTTCTTGTTGCGATCAGTCCGAACAAGCCTGTAGCCGCCGCCGCTACAGTGAAGGTGCCTACCAGCACAATTATCGCACAGGCTACGGCAACAAGCCTCACTGTTCTACGTCTGGTAAATTCAAGAGGCTTTGTCTCTTCAAGACTGTCAAGAGTTTTTGTAACTGCATTATGAAAGCTCTCCGGTGGTGTGGAGTAAGCTGCCTTCAGTTTTTCTGTATCAAGGTTTTTCATAATAACCTCTCCTTTCGCTTTGTTCACTAATTAGATACTTTGAAATGCATTTTGGTTCATTTTAGTTTGTAAAAATACTTTGTTCGTATCTATTGCTGCCGGGAGCAATCAAACCGGCAGCTTTTAACCGACATTCCTGAATACAGAGAAAGACAGCAGCACAAAGCCGGCGGAGGTTTCAAAAAAGCTCCGCCGACTGAATTATTTATTTAATATGTGTATCGGTTTTGGGGTGCAACACTGATAGCCGGCTGAGTCTATTCCTTTATACTTATTCTGATGTCACCCGTATTTGTTGTGATTTCACATTTACCGCCCGAAGTTGTTTTGGGTGAATCAAACGAGAACAGAGCTATACGCTCGTACCATTCTCTTGTATCTGTTCCGGTGATGTCGAGCGTGTTGTCATTCACCCGTGCATTATGTTTCATTTTTTCCTGTTCATAGCAAACGACCCTGCAAGCCCCGTCATCAGAGAGACGAAAGGTAACGTCCTCTAACGCTCCGTCGATATTCAGGTGTTCAAACCCTTCCTTGATCGTATAAGAATTTGTTTCGTATTTCACATTCATCATCCTGTCTATGTTCCAGTCAGCCATTGCCAAAGCTACCGTGAAAATGGCAGCACCTACGATTACTATGGCACACGCCGCTATTATCCAGATCTTTTATGATCTTATAACCATATGAGTCCTCACTTTTTATAGCAGCTAAAACACATATATCCAAAAGACCGCGCTTTAATTGAATATCCATA
The DNA here is from genome assembly GCA_020627425.1 of bacterium. Lineage (GTDB taxonomy): Bacteria > Bacillota > Clostridia > Oscillospirales > Acutalibacteraceae > UBA1213. Next base: position 6,930 of record JAHKXX010000191.1, on the reverse strand, counting down.
GCATACCTCCTCTTGTGTAATACATCGTATCACGAAGTATAAGAATTGTCGAGTGTTTTTCATACGCCATGCATTTGATTTGTAGTATTCTGAAATTGACAAGTAATCAGGTTTTAGTTATAATATGACGGACAGGAGGGTTGCGTTTTGAAAAGATATGTTATTGCCGAATAAGCATTGGCTATTCGGTATCATTTGAATATTGTTATAGCCATTGCTTATCCTAAAGCATTTTATTATTCAGGAGGCAAAAATGAGCTATATCAAGGCAGACGAAGTGCTGCCGCAAAACATCATTAAGATCATCCAGCAATATATTGACGGGGAAAATATATACATTCCCAAAAAAGACGGCTCCCGTGTCGGCTGGGGAGAAAAAACAGGCACGAAAAGCAAGCTGTATAAACGAAATTCTTTAATTTATCAGGAATATTTAAACGGCGAGACAGTAGCTGTACTTGCAAGCCGATATTATCTTTCGGATAAAACGATACAACGTATTATTCGTGAAATGAGGATAAATGAGTCTGTGTAAATCAGGCTCATTCTTTTATATAATTATTTATGAGGTAGTAATCTGACATATTGTGTGTTATGATTATATTAAAATCAGAAAGGATAAACTTTTGAAATGAAACGAATGTATTCACTTACTCTTATGCCGACTGACAATAATAGTGTGAAAATACTATCAGATACATTAAAAAAGGTTGTATTATACATATATTCTGCATTAGCGATACTAATACATTTTGTCAGGTGTTTTGATAATTCATTTTGGGGAGATGAAGGATTAACTATATTAGCTGCCAGAAAAAACTGGGGTGATATGATCGAGTATGTTGCTGAAAATGGGCACTCACCTCTTTACTATGCTTTTGCTTGGCTATGTGTACACATATTTGGAGAGTCAGGTGTAGTATATCATATGTCATCCGCATTAGCATATTTTATTATTGTTCTAGTTACAGCAATAGTTGTAAGAAGATGTTTTGGATATATTGCAGCTTTTATAACAGTTACTTTTTGTGCAATGCTTGATTGTGCTATAACATATAATCTTGAGGTAAGGATGTACACTTGGTGTCAATTATTTATTTTCCTTACATTTATCACAGCATATATGGTTCATAAAACGAGAATGAACAGATACTATATTTTGCTGACGTTATTTTCAATAGGAGCAGTGTATAGTCATTATTTTGCATTAGCAAGTATAGGAATAATATATCTTTTTTTGTTATTTGGAAGCAAAAAAGATATAGGTAAAGTTTTTTTATCCGGAGGAACAGTTATAGTGGCATTAGTGCCATGGCTTATTTATGCAAAAACAATAAGCGGAGTGATAATGTCTAACTATAGTATTAGTCTAGTGCCGTGGAAGGATTGTTTTGAATTTATTTTTAAATCGAAGTATTCCTTTGTAATTCTTAGCTGTTTTGTAGTTTCTGTATTGCTGGCATTTATATATGACAGAAAAATAATTGATATGAATAAAAATGACAAAGGAATTGCTTTTAGATTTAGTTGTGTTAAAAAGAACTTCAAATTAAATTATGAATGGAAATGGATTATAAGTGGTATATTTGCTGTATTTGGAACGATCTCTGCTGCAGAAATAATATCTCATACTATGTTTCCGATTATTGTTCTCAGATACTTATATGTATCATATATTATACTTTGGCTAATTTTCGGAATTGTTATTTCTAAGTTAAAATATAAGAGATTATGGGCAATAGTGTTAATATTTGCGGTTTTATCTTCAGGAGTACCAACTTATGCAAGTACATTGGATGTCGAAATACAACAGAGTAAAAGGCTGGAGGCAACATTACAAGCAACCACTCCGAAAATAGATGAACATGATTTTATTTATACAGATATAATTCATTTAGCATGGACTGTTGCATCAGTGTATTATCCGAAAACACCTCATGATTTATTTGGTCATGCTGAATGGAGGGAACCAATAGAATTACCGGAATTTGATACAAGTGTAGATTATTGGTTGTTTTTATCTTCTCCAATAAGTGACCACATACTTGATAATTTGCATAATCAGAATTGTGATGCGAAATTAGTAGTTGAAAATGGTTTTATTGGAACAGGTAGTGTATGGATTTACAAGGTGGTTCATACAGATTGATAGTAGGAAAGCTTTAACGGAAAAGGTGATCATCGCATATCACTATCTTGTCCACAGAGCTGCTCAGTGACGGTACAAACATCGGCTATGTACAGTCAGTTCCGCTCGATGACGGTATTTGGGAGATCGGTTTTCATATCGGAGCTAAATACACAAGAAACGGCTATGCTACCGAAGCAGTGAGGACGTTTATGCCGGTTATTATGGATAAAATCGGCATTACAAAAATGGCAGGAGTTTGCCTTGCCGAAAATATCGCTTCACAAAGGGTAATGGAAAAATGCGGCTTTGTTTTGGAGTTCAGAGGTGTTGACAATTATCAGGGCGAGCAAAGAGAGATCTGCCGCTATTGGTTTGAAAATAAATGATCGGAAACAATAGATTTTGATCAGCCTGAAACTCATAAACCAACAAAGAAATGAAATAACCCTACCACGCTCATTTTACACCTATTTTTACTACTAACGATGAAATGAATAAATGGCGATGTGAATCCCGGAATTACAGAAAAAGTCAGCCGTGCAGTTATAAAATGAAATGCTTGTCTTTTGTCGGACAGTTACCATTTTTTATATTGATTACCCTGCAAAGAGAATGATTGACTTTTTGATTTATAGCCTCGCTTGGGGATTTTTTGTTTTATAAAAATGCGAAAAAGTTAGCCGTGGGCGATGTGGGTGTGATATAATTAGTGAAAAACCGGTTTAATTCCAACAGGATAATGTGAGTTCAAAAGAGGTGAAATGATAGTGTATAGTGAACAGGAACTGAAACACGCAGCCGAATTTCGAAATGAAATACACAAAGCTGCTCTGGAAAAAGTCAGAGCCGTATTTCCTGATGCCGATTCTGTCATTGACCATTATTCCGTTGAGGCTTATTTTCAGGAAGTCTGGGATTATCCGGGAAAATGGTATACGGTGGTGGGAACACCGCAGGGTGCAGGCAGCAGAAAGAACCTGATCGAAACCATTGTCCGCGATACACTGGAGCACTGCCGCAATACGGGAAAAAAAGCTGGTATTGATCCGTTTTATAAGTTGATAGCGGAATATCCGGACGTTGTCTGCGATTACTGCATAGTAACGAAAGCAGAGGGAGCTTTTCCCTACTGCGGCGTCTCTTCACACCGGCTCGCCTTGGGTCGTGCCGCTCTCCTACTCTTCGACGGCGGCAGAGAATGGTCTTATGACCTTAGCCGTGCAAGGAGCAAAAAACTAAAAAGTAAAGCACTTTTTGCTCCGACAGACTCTGACGAATGGTTAAATTACCGAAAAGCATTTCTTTGTCCGCCCTACGAGAATACATATACCGACGCCGATTTTGAGAGAGTCAATAATGTTTTGTTTCCGGGCGGAACGGACGGGCTGGAGGTCTACAGATGGACAACCGACTGGTCGGAGTATTTTGATGATGGTAATGAATCGTTGGGAGCGCTCTGTCTGACAGTTTACGACAAGAGCCTTGACCGTTTTGTGGTGATAATGGCGTCGGCAACAGACTGACTAAAATATCATAGGAGGTAAGTTATGTCTTTGCTCAAAAATATCTTTGAAGGAAACAAATCAAGCGGAAGGATCGTTTCGTTTGATGTAGTTACTCTGCGCGAAAGCGGTATGCGCTATGTGATCGAATATGAAATTGTAATGAAAGAGGATCAGGCAGAGGTATCACTATATGGAATCAGGTTTTCCGGGAATGAAGACCGACGTACACTTGAAAAGCGTGCGGTATGCGATCCCAAAACTATAATAGACCTTCTCAATGACAGCGATCTGTTATCATGGGACGGATTTCACGGCGCACATCCAAAGAATGTTATGGACGGAATAATGTTCACCCTTAAAGCGACAGTCAACGAAGGTGAAAAAATATATGCTGACGGTTCCCAGAATTTCCCGAGGTACTACAGGGAGCTAAGGGACGGACTAAGTAGCATATTATCTTGAAGCAGGATAAGAAAAAAACCCTCGCATGCTATAAAGCCTGCGAGGGATGTTTTGTTAATTGGCATATTCTTTAGTTACAAAGGGTCAGGCTGAGGGACAATGTGCCTCTCAGCCTGCTCTGTTATGCTTTGTGTTTTTTACCTGAAGCTATTATGATCAGTGCTGCACACGAGATCATGACCGACGCAGCAATGATAATTGGATATACCGGGTCGCCTGTACTGACAGGCTCGTCGTCCGGTATAGGGGAGCTTTCCGGTTCAGGCGTCGGCTCCTTGCTTGATTCTGTCGAAGGCTGCTCAATGCGGGCTATTACCTGTGTACTGCCGCCGTGACCGCTGTACGCTACGACCGTAACAGTTACGGGCAGCATCAACGACAGTATTATAGCAAACAAGCACACGCCTGTTTTGATTCTGTTTTTCATTGCGTAGCCTTATATGCTCCTGAATTATGCGTTCTCGATAGTACTCAGGAATACCATATAGCCGCTGTAATCACCCACGATGTCGGCAATATCATAGCCGCAGAGCTGTGTCTGATTCAGACGCAGTGTACCGTCAACCGCGTCTCCCTGAGTAGTGAAATCACAAAGCTTGTATCCGGCAGCCTGAGTCATACTGTTGGCGTTTATGCTTTGTTTTGTGGCGGTGATATTCTCCGGGAGTACGTCGTATATATCGTATGTAAAGCTCTTTGTCGAATCGGCTTTGTTTGTTATCTTGAAATCGCTGTTTCCTACCGACGCATTCTGATCACGTACATAAACGGCGATTTTCTGTGTAGCAACATCAAGATTATTGACCTCGGTAAGAGACACACTGTATGGAACATCCTTAAAGCTGTCTTTATCAGTGTTTTCCGGCTGAGTAAGCGTTCCGAAATCCACTACATCGGGGATGGTGATAACATAGGTAACATCACCCGGAACAGGTGTTGTACCGTCTATGCGTGCTGTGACTTCTGTCTGACCGGTGGTATTTGTCTCGGTAAGTGTTCCTGCGGAAACAGAAAGTGCTGATGCCGATACCATAGCGGCTGCAAGTGCAAGTGTAATGATCTTTTTTGTTTTCATAAGTTCATTCGTCCTTTCGGTATAGTTTTAATATAAAATAAGGCAGTGCCTTAATTCACAATTAGAGTAAATGCGGATTCAGCCGCATTCAGTGGAGTCTGCTCTTCATCAAGCAGAACACATTGATAATAAACCATTGCGTCATATGTGCCCTTTGAGAGCGTCTGATTCAGGGGTATCTCATCAAGTCCCTGTCCCGGTTTCAGCAGGGGAGAGGTATAAAGCACCGTGCCGTCGGAAAGCTTCACCGTTGCAAAAATACCGACTGTGTTTTCCTTCGGATTTCCGACACGCAGCTTCAGGGACATATCTCCTTCCTTCATTTCTGCTGATGAATAGCCCGGGATCTGTGTACCTTTTTTTGATCCGCCACTGTTTTCGGGCTGACTGACACCGGGATCCCAGTTGTCTGTAATAGTTCCGACAACGCCATTGGTGGTTTTGCTCTCATCCTGCCGCTCTCCCGGACGGGAGAGAAGCAGTGAGAGTATTACTGCAAATGAGATCAATATGATTGCCAACAGGATAATAAGTATCGTTTTATTTCTGTTGTGTGATTTTTTATCATTCACGTTCTTTTTTTCTCCTTACAACAAGAGCAATAAGCATTGATACGAGCATCACTGCGAAAGCCGCGGTAACAGGGAAGCTGCTGTCTCCTGTACGGACAACGTCAGTATTGTCAGAAACAGAGTTGTTGCTGCCGGTTGATGTATCTTCTGCTGTGTTTTCTGTAACAGCAAAGGCAGTCGGCTCAGCCAGCGTAAAGGTCGCCCAGCCGTTTTCGATGCTGTCCGGAGCAAATGTAACTGCTTCTCCCTTTTCGTTCAGGGTGATTATCTGAACGTCAGTAGAACTAACAGGAATGCTGACTGTTATTCCCTCGCACCAGAGCTCTGCAGGTATCTCAAGACCATTGGAATCTGCTGCCGTAAGATCGTAAGCACAGGTCATAGTTCTTGTTCCGGCTGCCGAGCGCATTGTATTGTAGGATGCGGAATTTAAACTAAATGGGTTGAAGTTGATCATCATCGCCTTTATCATAGCAGCCTTGATCTTGATTTTTGCATCATCTACAACAGTAAGGTTTTCGATATATCTGCCTCTTATGATCGGGAAGCCCTGATTCAGCAAAGTTGATTTGTATTCTATATGCTTCCAGTTTACAGTATCGTCTGTGACCGAATTGAGCTTCTCGGCAAAATCCGGGGTCAGCATATATTTAACGTCCAGCTCCTGACACGAAGAGTCAAGCTGTGTGACTGAACCGTCGGCAACAGGTAAATATTTTCCTGATTTAGCATAGAATACATCTGTGACAGAATTGCTGTTGTTCTGAGCCGCAACAGAAGCACGTATTGTGCCGGAAGCACCGTTGATATTTCCGGAGCTGTAGGAGGAAGCAATAGTGCCGTTATTATATGCAGCTATGCCGCCGCAGCGCTTTACGTTGACTGAATCCTTTCCTATTGGACCGTTGTTTGCACTGCCGTATATAGTACCGTTATTGGTGCCTGCAATACCGCCGCACTCAGTGCCGATCACAAATGCGCTGCTGCGAGAGCCTGTTATGGTGCCGTTGTTAATAGCAGCTATGCCGCCGCTCAGAGCACCATATACGGAGGAATTCATGCTTGATACAGTGCGCTCAGCTCCGCTTATGGTTTTGATGATCCTGGAGGATATGGTATTGATACCGCTTGTGCAGTGATCTATAGTACCGTTGTTAACAGCAGCTATGCCGCCTGCATTATCGC
>JAHKXX010000020.1 GCA_020627425.1 bacterium | reverse complement strand
GTCCGGTGGACTGTTTTTTGAGAGGGGAAGCCCTGGGAAAGAGGGCTTCCCCTTGCAGCGGTCAGTAAAAATGTGCCTCGCTGCCGTAAGGCGGCGAACTTAAAAACCTTAAGTTGTTGACATTGGGTGTCCGGTGGACACCTCTGCCGTAGGCGCCCGAAGGAAGTGCCCTTGGGGTACAGAAGCACCGACCGAGCCGGCAGGCGAGACCAGAGTCTCCGGTCGCGCTGTGCAGAGCGCGAAAGGCTTTTTGGCTGATTTGTCAGAAAAGCTTCAAAAGACATAGTATCAGCCCGTACGCAGCTGATGCCAGTGTGCCGTAAACTATGACGGGTCCTGCTATTATAAACATTTTCGCGCCAAGCCCCATAACGAGACCCTCGCTGCGGAATTCTATGGCAGGAGAGACAACAGCGTTTGCAAAGCCCGTAATGGGTACGATGGTACCGGCGCCTGCAAATTTTGCGATCTTATCGTAAACGCTCAGAAGTGTCAGAAACGCCCCTAAAAACACCAGCGTAATACTTGTAAGGCACCTTGCGTCCTTGATATCCATTGACAAAGCGTACACATAGGTATCAGTAAGTGCCTGACCGACGATACATATAAGACCGCCTACTGCAAAGGCAGACAGACTGTCTTTTACAAGACTGCTTTTGGGACATGCGTTTTTTATCATAGACGAATATTCTTCAGCACTTATATTCATTCTGACCCCTCCTTTTTTTATTATTACCCTTCAGATGGGACTTTATCATATTTTTAAAAAAATTTTTTGCGTGGTGTAAATATGAGAGAAATTTATCTTGACAACAGCGCTACCACTGCCGTGTGCAGGGAGGCAGCCGACAAGGCACTTTTTGTTATGACAGAGTGCTACGGCAACCCCTCCTCGCTTCACTATAAGGGCTTGCAGGCTCAGCACGAAACAGAGAGAGCAAGAAAGAGCTGTGCTTCGCTTATCGGCTGCGAGAGCGATGAAATATACTTCACCTCCGGTGGTACCGAGAGCAACAATACCGCACTTTTCGGAGCCGCCGGGGCACTGAAAAAGCGCGGCAGAAGGATAGTCACCTCCCTTATAGAGCACTCCTCGGTAATAGAAGCAGCGCAGAAGCTTGAAAGCGACGGCTTTGACGTTGTTTTTTTACAGCCCGGAGAAGACGGCTGTGTGAGTATAGAGAGCCTTGCAAATGCAGTCACTGCCGATACCGTTCTTGTCAGTCTTATGCTTGTAAATAATGAAACAGGCTCAATACAGCCTGTGGAGAAGATAAGAAAAATAATCGACAAAGCAAAGGCTCCTGCGCTTATACATACGGACGCGGTGCAGGCATTCGGAAAGATACCCATAAAAGTTAAAAAGCTCGGTGTAGATCTGCTCTCGGCAAGCTCTCATAAGATACACGGTCCAAAGGGCGCCGGCATACTCTATGTCGGAAAGGGCGCCAGAATAGTACCGCTGCTGTACGGAGGAGAACAGCAGAAAAAAATAAGACCCGGTACCGAGTGTGTGCCTGCTATATGCGGTATGGGCGCGGCTGTGGAAAGCCTGCCGGATATAAAAACAGAGCTGTCATATATTACCGAGCTAAACCTGTACCTCAGAGAGAGACTCAGCGAAATAGATAATATACATATAAACTCGCCGCATGAAGCGCTGCCCTATATACTGAATTTTTCACTTGTCGGTATACGTTCCGAGACCACGCTGCACTTTCTGGAGCAGCATAATATATACGTTTCAAGCGGCTCTGCATGCGCCAAGGGCAAAAAAAGCCATGTGCTGTCGGCGCTCGGACTTACGCAGCAGCAGGCTGATTCCGCAATAAGAGTCAGCTTCTCAAGGCTGAATACAAAAAACGACATAGACGAGCTTGTAAAAAACCTGATAAAAGCCAACAATACACTTGCAAGAGCAAGATAAAAATGGTAAACTGTCTAATGGAACGATCAGGATAAGCATGGCTATGATCAGTAAGGTGATGAAGGAAAGATGAAAGAGATAATACTTCTTAAAATGGGGGAGATAGTCCTCAAGGGTTTGAACAGGAAAAACTTTGAGGATACGCTGCTCAGAAATCTTCGCAGAAGGCTTGCAAAGATAGGCAGCTTTACCGTAAAGGCGTCCCAGTCTACAATAACGGTATCTCCGAACAGCGATGATGAGGATATGGATGAGGCAGCTCTGTGCGTATCGCGTATTTTCGGCGTTGCAACATTTTCCAGAGCATGTCAGGCAAAAAAGGACATAGACGACATAAAAAAACAGGCAAAGGAATACCTTGCGGATGTCTTTGACAGGGCGTCAAGCTTCAAGGTGGAGTCAAAGCGCTCCGATAAGTCCTTTCCGATGAAATCCCCTGAGATAAGCCGCGAGCTTGGCGGCTATCTGCTGTCGCAGTATCCCGAGATGACCGTAGACGTACACGACCCCGACGTTGTCGTTACGGTAGAGATAAGGGATTTTGGCGCATATATCCGCGCAGGCTTTGAAAAGGGCGCCGGCGGTATTCCCGTCGGTACAGGAGGCAGAGCCTGTGTGCTCATATCCGGCGGCATCGACAGCCCCGTAGCCTCGTTTATGATGGCAAAAAGAGGCATAGAGCTGACGGCGGTACACTTCGCAAGTCCCCCCTATACAAGCCTTCGGGCGGAGGAAAAGGTAGCTGAGCTGCTGAGAAGAGTCTCTCTTTACAGTGGCAGGATAAAGATGATAACAGTCCCCTTTACAAGGCTTCAGGAGGAAATAAGGGATAAGTGCAAAGAAGAGTACAGCACAATAATCATGCGCCGCTTTATGATGATGATATCCGAGAGAATAGCAAGGGATAATGGCTGTCAGGCACTGATAACCGGAGAAAGCCTCGGTCAGGTAGCCAGCCAGACCCTCGGCGCTATGGTGTGTACGGACGAAGCGTGCAGTATGCCCGTGTTCAGACCGCTTATCGGTATGGACAAGGACGAGATAGTGGCTATATCCCGAAAAATAGATACCTTCGAGGTATCTGTACAGCCATTTGAAGACTGCTGTACGGTGTTTACACCCAAGCACCCGAAAACAAAGCCGGTTCTCAGCGATGTTATCGCCGAGCAGAACAGGATAGACTATGAGCCACTTATAGAGGAAGCTCTGCAAAATTTAAAGGTTACGAATATATGACGCTTTTTGAAACGGGAGTGAAATAAATGAATTCAGAAATATATTTTCCCAGAGAAGGAAAATCATTTGGACAGACCTCCGACGGAAGCTTTGAGGATACCATAAAAAAGCTTGGCGATATAGATGTAAATATCATATATAAAACCGAGATAAGTCTGACAACGGAAAGTATCGCCGACGCGTTGTCGGTAACCGACAGCGGTGACGAAAAAATAGGTATCGTATTTATTGCGGACGCTCTCAAGGAAAACAGCCGCGAGGAAGCGGAGCGATTTTTTGAGGGGCTGGGCATTGTCGGAAAGCTGAAATACACAGAGGCAGACAGCATAGACCCGTCCTCTCTCGGTGATGAAGATAATGACGGCGACAAAACCAAAACAAAAAAAGAAAAAAAGAAGAAAAAGAATAAAAAGAAAAAGAAGAATGACCTACAGAGTATAGACGGCGCAGAGCTTACCTTTGTCGATAAAAAGTGCTTTGCATATTCTGTCGAGTATAACGGAAAGCTTCTGGTCCTTCTTCCGGAGCCTGACGCCGTTAACAACAGCTTCGGCACACTGCTGTATACTATAGCGGACTCTGTAATGGAGCCTTACCGTAAGGAGCCGTTCTGGAAAAGGTTTATACCTTGTGCCGGCGACAGACCTCTCGATGTTGTAAGAAAGATAATACTCATACTTGCGATATGTACCTTTATTGTGTCGTCATATATGCTCATAAATATTCTCGTAGTACAGCCTGCGGTAAATGACAGGCTGAACAATGACATCCGAGACCTGTATGTTTCTACAGTCGAGGGAGAGGAGACAAGCGGCACCGTAACAAAGAAAAAGACTGACGGCTCTGAGGGAACTCTTGCAGACTTCTCAAAGCTTCTCGCAGAAAACCCCGATACCGTCGGCTGGATAAAGATTCCCGATACAAATATTGACTATGTAGTAGTAAAGCCTACAGAGGCAGAGGGCAGCGAGTATTACCTTTACCGTGATTTCTACGGAAACGACAGCGGCTACGGTACAGTATTTATGGACTACCGCAGCACGCTTGATTCCGCAAACCTGATACTTCACGGACACCATATGCAGGATGGACGTATGTTCGCGGATCTGAAGGAGTTTTCGGATCTGTCATACTACAAGAAAAGACCTACATTTACCTTCAATACCATCTATGAAAAAGCAAAGTGGAAAATAATATCTATATTCAAGACGAATACACTCGAGTCACAGGGCGACTTCTTCAACTATCTGCGCGGCGATTTCAGCAAGGACAACGGTAACTATGAGTTCCTGAATTTTGTATATGAGGTTCGCGAGCGCTCTATAATAGACTGCCCTGTTACCGTAAACGAGTATGATACCCTTTGTACTCTGTCTACTTGTACCTATGATTTCCCCGACTTCCGTTTTGTTATCGTTGCAAGAAAGGTTCGCGAGGGTGAGGACTCAAAGGTAGACGTATCCAAGGCTAAGTACAACCCCGATCCTCTGTATCCGGATGTATGGTACAACAACTACGGCGGAACAAAGCCGGAAGTAACGACCTTTGCCGACGCATTCAACAAGAAAAAGATCGACTGGTACGACGGCACGAGAAAGGACTTCAACAAAAAGTATGATGAGCAGCTGCAGCAGGTACTTATAGAGGGCAAGAAAAATGCTGACAAGATGCTTGACGACTTTGTAAAGAGCAGAAGCTATAACGCGGAAAACCAGAAGCAGGTAGACGCTATAGTAACCGAGTACAAAAAGCTGATAGAAGAAGCTCCGGATGCTACAGAGGTCAACAGACTGTATAACGAGGCTATACAGAAAATAACAAAGATAAAGACCACCGAACAGCTTGAAAAGGACGCAGAGGAAAGCAAGAAAAAGGCTGATGAGGAGTCAAGCAAGCAGGCTGAAAAGGAACTGAAAAACAAAAAGGAAACAGCCATTGTAGAGATGACTAACTCTATAGCAGGAAATGTTTATCGTACCACTCAGGCGCAGCAGGTCAAGGATATAATAGCTACCTACACCCAGTATATAAACAGTGCAAAGACTATAGAGGATGTAGAGAACTATCAGAAGAAGGGTACAGAGCGCCTCAAGAAGATAAAGACCGACGATCAGCTTGCTGCCGAGGAAGAGAAGAGAGAAGCCGACGCCAAGAAGAAGGCAGAGGAAGAGGCCAAGAAAAAGGCTGAAGAAAAGGCAGCCAGCGAGCAGGCTGCAAAGGCGCTGAAAACTGCCAAGAGCAATGCTATAAAGGAAATAGATTCCTATGTTTCCGTGGATAATTACAGCGGCGAGAACAAAGATAAGGTCGAAGGACTGAAGAGCTACTACAAGGCAGTGATAAACGAAGCTTCGTCTGCCGATGAGGTATCAAATCTTCTGTCAGGCTTTAAGAACGAAGTGGATCAGGTGCCTACAGGAGACACCCAGCAGTCTGAACCCGAAGATCAGAGCGACACCGAATCCAGTACAGAGGATAACAGCGATGAAGGCGGAGAATCGACCGAGGAATAATAAAAACGGGCGGAGAATAAATTGAACAACTATCAGATACTATTTTACCATTCGGGCAGGACTGCCCACGCAGAACAGGCGATCAGCGATAACTTAGAGAGAGCCGGGCTTACTATGCTTGAATCGGATGTTTCCGTAACACCACAGGAGCTTGCAAGGCAGCTTTCCGGAGTGCTTTCTCATACAGACCTTGTGTTTGTTGTAGGTGGTCTCGACGGAGGCATACAGAGCACCGACAATGTATTGTCGTCGGTGCTGTCAAAAAATGCCGACGAGATCGTTTCCTCAAAACTAATAGACAAGGACGGAAACACCGCCTATCTTATGCAGTGCAAACGACAGACCATTGTCTTGTTGCCGGATGATCCCGAAACAATCGAAAAAATGATGGATGCAAGAATAAACTCAGAGCTAAAGAGGATATACGAATTGAAATTTGAAGAAAACACCAAACCGTCATTTGACGAGGTATCAAAAGAGCTTGACAGCAAGCTGTCATCAAGGACAAGAGTTAGGTCTATACCAGACCCGGAGCAAACTCCGCTGAAAAAACGGAAAAGAGAACAGATGAAGGTGCTCAGCCGTATGAGGATAGCCGCGATAGCTTTGCTGAGTATCGGATGTGCAGAGCTTATCATAGCAGTTACTCTGCTGATAACCAATATGTCATAAAAAACTTAAACACACAAAGCCCTCGGGAGAGTTGCAAATTATGTCCCGAGGGCTTTATCTATCATTTATTAAAGACAGCTCATTTTTGGGCTGTCTTTAATAAATATTTCTTATGCTAAAAAAAGGCACAGCGAACTGCTGTGCCTTTTAACGGTTTATCAGATAGAATCATTAAGTGAAACAGGGGTGGGGTTGTTTCTCTCTATTTCTATATCGCTGTAGCGGTGCATACCTGTTCCTGCCGGTACAAGCTTACCGATGATTACGTTCTCCTTGAGACCCATCAGCGGATCTACCTTGCCCTTAATTGCGGCGTCGGTCAGAACTCTCGTTGTTTCCTGGAAGGACGCTGCTGACAGGAAGGAATCCGTAGCAAGAGAAGCCTTTGTAATACCGAGCAGCATAGGAATATATGTTGCTGTGGTAAGTCCTTCTTCGCCGTTTGCGATACGCTCCTCGACCATTGCGTTTTCGGCATAGAAGTCGCCCTTGTCAACAAGCGAGCCGGGGAGAAGTCTGGTGCTGCCGGGATCGTCTATCTTTACCTTCTTCATCATCTGACGAACGATTACCTCTATATGCTTGTCGTTGATATCAACACCCTGCATACGGTAAGCACTCTGTACCTCTTCAATCAGGTAATCCTGTACCGAAGCTGTTCCCTTGATATCGAGTACGTCGTGCGGATTAACGGAGCCTTCTGTTATCAGATCGCCTGCTTCTATTATCTGACCCTCTTCAACTCTTGTATGAGCGCCGAAGGGGATAAGGTATTCCTTCTTTTCTCCGGTCTCGTTGTTTGTTATAACAGCGTGACGGTTCTTCTTTATATCCTCAAAGGTCACCTTTCCTGCGATCTCACTTATTATAGCGAGGTGCTTCGGCTTTCTTGCTTCGAACAGCTCTTCTACTCTCGGCAGACCCTGTGTGATATCCTCACCGCCTGCGACACCGCCCGTATGGAAGGTACGCATTGTAAGCTGGGTACCCGGCTCACCGATAGACTGGGCTGCAATAATGCCGACAGCCTCACCGATAGTAACAGGCATACCGTTTGCAAGGTTGCTGCCGTAGCACTTTTTGCATACGCCGTGCTGAGCGCGGCAGTCGAGTATGGAACGGATCTTTATGGACTTTACGCCCTTGCCGGCTATTATCTCGGCGTCGTTGTCGTCCATCATCTTGTCGCTAGATACAAGTACTTCGCCGGTCTCCTCGTCTACAAAGTCCTCACACAGATAACGTCCTATAAGTCGCTCCTGCATAGGCTCTATTATGGAATTGCCCTGCTTTATATCGTAAACTACAATGCCTTCTTTGGTATGACAGTCTTCCTCACGGATGATAACATCCTGAGAAACGTCAACAAGTCGTCTTGTCAGATAACCCGAGTCGGCAGTACGAAGCGCTGTATCGGCAAGACCCTTACGAGCACCACGGGATGAGATAAAGTATTCGAGTATGTTAAGTCCTTCACGGTAGTTTGCTCTGATAGGGATCTCAATAGTTTTACCGGATGTATTTGCGATAAGTCCGCGCATACCGGCAAGCTGTCTGATCTGGCTCATAGAACCACGGGCGCCTGAGTCAGCCATCATGAATATCGGGTTGTAGCGGTCAAGGTTAGACTGCAGAGCGCTTGTAACGTCGTCCGTAGCGCTCTCCCAGATCTTGAGGACCTTTTCATATCTTTCCTGATTTGACATAAATCCGCGGCGGAACATCTTTGTTACCTTGTCTATCTGGGTCTCCGCCTCGGCGATTATTTCCTTTTTCTTAGGCGGTATTACGGCGTCGCATACGGCAACGGTAATAGCGCCCTTTGTGGAGTATTTATAGCCCTGTGACTTTACATCATCCAGTACACGAGAGGTCACCTGTGTGCCGTGCTGCTTTATACACTTTTCGATTATCTTACCAAGCTGCTTTTTGCCTACAAGGAAGTCTATCTCGAACTTCATAAAGTTTTCGGGCTTTGTTCTGTCTACATAGCCGAGATCCTGGGGAATGGGTCTGTTGAATATGATACGTCCTACGGTCGTGTCAATAAGTACCTGCTTTTTCTCTCCCTGCCATATACCCTCGCGGCGAACCTTTATCTTGGAGTGAAGTGTTACTTCCTTTGCGTCGTAAGCCATTATAGCCTCGTTGACGTCGCGGAATATCTTTCCTTCGCCGGGTTCTCCGTCCTTGTCAAGGGTCAGATAGTATGAGCCGAGTACCATATCCTGTGTAGGAACGGTAACGGGCTTACCGTCAGAGGGCTTGAGGAGGTTGTTTGCAGCCAGCATAAGGAATCTTGCCTCTGCCTGTGCTTCTGCCGACAGCGGTACATGAACAGCCATC
Organism: bacterium; assembly: GCA_020627425.1. Classification (GTDB taxonomy): domain Bacteria; phylum Bacillota; class Clostridia; order Oscillospirales; family Acutalibacteraceae; genus UBA1213. The sequence goes on along the minus strand of JAHKXX010000020.1, from coordinate 10,997 downwards.
TGGTCGCCGTCGAAGTCTGCGTTAAACGCCGTACAAGCCAGCGGGTGAAGCTTCAGTGCCTTACCCTCGACGAGCACAGGCTCAAATGCCTGTATACCCAGTCTGTGAAGTGTCGGCGCACGGTTCAGCATAACAGGGTGTCCTTTTATGACGCGCTCAAGTGCGTCCCATACCTCGGGCTTTGCACGTTCTACGGCTTTTCTTGCTGCCTTTATGTTCTGAGCCTGTCCGCTCTCTACGAGTATCTTCATAACAAAGGGCTTGAACAGCTCGAGTGCCATTTCCTTCGGCAGACCGCACTGATACATTTTTAGCTCCGGTCCTACGACGATAACCGAACGTCCGGAATAGTCAACACGCTTTCCGAGCAGGTTCTGACGGAAACGACCTTGTTTACCCTTGAGCATATCCGACAGGGATTTCAGAGCGCGGTTGTTGGGTCCTGTTACGGGTCTGCCGCGTCTGCCGTTGTCTATAAGGGCGTCTACTGCCTCCTGGAGCATACGCTTTTCGTTTCTTATGATTATATCGGGAGCCGAAAGCTCGAGAAGTCTTTTAAGTCTGTTGTTTCTGTTTATAACTCTTCTGTAAAGATCGTTAAGATCAGAGGTAGCAAATCTGCCGCCGTCAAGCTGTACCATAGGACGTATGTCCGGCGGGATAACAGGGATAACGTCCATTATCATCCACTCGGGACGGTTGCCCGAAATTCTGAAGGACTCTACTACCTCGAGTCTTTTGAGAATACGGACTCTTTTCTGACCGGAGGAGCCTTCAAGCTCTTCCTTAAGCTCCTCGGACAGCTTGTCAAGGTCTATTCTGCTGAGAAGCTTCTGAATAGCCTCCGCACCCATCATAGCCTCGAAGTCGTCCTCATATTTTTCCTTCATATCGCGGTATTCCTTTTCACTCAGGCACTGCTGCAGTGAAAGCTCTCTGAATGCCTCGCTGTCGGGGTCTATGTCTGTTACTATATACATAGCAAAATAGAGGACCTTTTCGAGAGTACGGGGTGATATGTCAAGCATAAGTCCCATACGGGAGGGGATACCTTTGAAGTACCATATGTGAGATACGGGAGCTGCAAGCTCTATGTGACCCATACGCTCACGGCGAACCTTGGAGCGTGTTATTTCAACACCGCAGCGCTCGCAGACTCTGCCCTTGAAGTGTATTTTCTTATATTTTCCGCAGTGACACTCCCAGTCCTTCTGAGGACCGAAGATGGCTTCACAAAACAGACCGTCGCGCTCGGGCTTCAAAGTACGGTAGTTTATTGTTTCGGGCTTTTTTACCTCGCCGTATGACCATGCCCTGATGGTATCCGGGGAAGCAAGTCCTATTTTTATAGATTCAAATTCATTGAATTCCATCAGTAAAATTCCTCCTCTTAGTCCTCGTCGTCAAGCGCGCTCATGTCAAAAATATCGTCGTCAGATCCGTAAAACTCGTCATCCATGTTTTCGTCAAGAAGCTCTGATTCATCAGGCTCACCCTCGGAGTTTTCTATCTGATAGCCGTCGTGGTCATCGGTAAGAACATTCTTTTCATCAAGTGAGCTTGTGCCTATATCATCGTCAAGGTCTACTCTGAGATCTACCTCGTCGCCGTTGCTGTCGAGTACCTTTACGTCAAGCGCAAGTGACTGCAGCTCCTTTATAAGTACCTTGAACGACTCGGGAATACCGGACTTCGGTATGTTCTGACCCTTTACAATTGATTCGTAGGTCTTGACTCTGCCGACTACGTCGTCCGATTTTACCGTCAGTATTTCCTGTAGAGTATATGCAGCGCCGTATGCCTCCAGTGCCCACACTTCCATCTCTCCGAAACGCTGACCGCCGAACTGAGCCTTACCGCCCAGAGGCTGCTGGGTAACGAGAGAGTACGGACCTGTAGATCTTGCGTGGATCTTATCATCAACAAGGTGGTGCAGCTTTAAGTAGTACATATAGCCGACGGTAACGGGGTTGTCGAAGTATTCGCCTGTTCTGCCGTCCTTAAGCCATATTTTGCCGTCCTCGTTTATTCCTGCGTCACGGAAGCACTGGAAAATATCCTGCTCGTGTGCGCCGTCAAAAACGGGGGTCATGATCTTCCAACCGAGAGCCTTTGCCGCATAGCCGAGGTGTACCTCAAGAACCTGTCCGATGTTCATACGGGACGGAACGCCGAGGGGGTTCAGAACTATGTCAAGCGGTCTGCCGTCGGGCAGGAAGGGCATATCCTCCTCCGGAAGTATACGCGATACGACGCCCTTGTTTCCGTGACGGCCTGCCATCTTGTCGCCGACCTGTATTTTTCTCTTCTGAGCTATATAGCAGCGAACGACCTTGTTGACTCCGGGTGCCAGCTCGTCCTCGCTGTTTTCCTTTGTAAATACCTTTACGTCTACTATTATACCGTATTCACCGTGGGGAACACGCAGAGAGGTATCTCTTACTTCTCTTGACTTCTCGCCGAAGATAGCGCGAAGAAGTCTTTCCTCGGCTGTCAGCTCTGTTTCTCCCTTAGGAGTTACCTTGCCTACGAGAATATCGCCTGCGTGTACCTCTGCGCCGACATGTATGATACCGTTTTCGTCCAGATCACGAAGCTGATCGTCGCCTATGTTCGGGATATCCCTTGTTATCTCCTCGGGACCGAGCTTGGTTTCTCTTGCCTCTGTTTCGTATTCCTCTATATGGATAGATGTATATACATCGTCTCTTACTATTTTTTCATTTATAAGTACGGCGTCCTCGTAGTTATAGCCTTCCCATGTCATAAAGCCGATAAGGGCGTTTTTGCCGAGGCTTATCTCGCCGTTCTTTGTTGCGGGACCGTCAGCCAGTACCTCGCCCTTTACTACTCTCTGACCTACGTCAACGATCGGCACCTGATTGATACAGGTACCCTGGTTGCTTCGGCTGAACTTTGTAACTCTGAACTCCTGTACTCTGCCGGAGTCGTACTGTACCTTTATCTTGTCGGCGCTGACATACTTGACCTCGCCGTCCTCCTCTGAGAGTATACATACGCCCGAGTCAACGCCTGCCTTGTACTCCATACCGGTACCTACGATAGGTGACTCTGTAACAAGCAGCGGCACAGCCTGACGCTGCATGTTCGCACCCATAAGAGCACGGTTTGCGTCATCGTTCTCAAGGAAGGGTATCATAGCCGTAGCAACGGATACAACCATCTTCGGCGAAACGTCCATATAGTCGGCTTTTTCTCTTTCTACCTCGACGAACTCGTCACGGTGTCTGCCGACTATCTTCTTGTGTACAAAGTGGTTCTCCTCGTCCAGCGGTTCGTTAGCCTGAGCAATAATATAGTTATCCTCTATATCCGCAGTCATATATTCAACCTGATCGGTTACTCTGCCGGTCTCCTTGTCAACCTTGCGGAAGGGAGCTTCTATAAGACCGTACTCGTTTATCTTTGCGAATGTAGCGAGATAGGAGATAAGTCCGATGTTAGGTCCTTCAGGGGTCTCTATAGGACACATACGTCCGTAGTGTGTATAGTGAACGTCACGAACCTCAAATCCTGCACGGTCTCTGGAAAGACCGCCGGGGCCGAGGGCGGAGAGCCTTCTCTTGTGTGTAAGCTCTGCGAGGGGATTGTTCTGATCCATAAACTGCGACAGCGGAGAGGAACCGAAGAATTCCTTTATGGCTGCGGTAACGGGTCTTATGTTGATGAGTGCGTTCGGAGGCAGATTCTCAAGATCCTGTGCCTGAAGCGTCATACGCTCTCTGATAACTCTTTCAAGACGTGAAAAACCTATTCTGAACTGGTTTTGCAGCAGTTCACCGACAGAACGTATTCTTCTGTTGCCGAGGTGGTCTATATCGTCCGTAGTACCTATGCCGCAGGCAAGGGAGTTCATATAGTTGATGGTAGAGAAAATGTCATCTATTATTATGTGCTTGGGTATAAGCTCGTCTTTTCTTGATTTTATTGTTTCGGCAAGCTCCTCGCCCTCAAGACCCATATCGAGTATCTCGCGCATAACGGTAAAGCGAACCTTTTCGTTTATGCCGCTCTTGTCAAGTATTTCCTGTGATACATACTTTGACATATCTGCCATACCGTTGGATATTATCTTTACCTCTTCGCCTGTCTGTGATTTTACAAAGGCAACGGTAACACCGAGGTTTTCAAGCTCGAGTGCACGCTCGGCAGAGATAAACTCGCCCTCGTCGGCGATTATCTCGCCTGTGGTCGGGTCTGCTATCGGCTGGGTTATTACCTGATTTGAAAGCCTGTTTGATAGGCTGAGCTTTTTGTTGTATTTATATCTGCCGACTCTGGACATATCGTAGCGTCTCGGGTCGAAGAAAAGCATATCTATATGCGCCTGTGCGCTCTCTACCGTAGGAGGCTCGCTGGGTCGAAGCTTTCTGTAGACTTCCTTGAGTGCGTCGTCGCGGTTGTCCGTTGTGTCCTTTTCGATAGTAGCGAGTATTCTGTCATCAGCTCCGAAGAAATCTATTATCTCCTGATCAGAGCCGAGACCGAGTGCGCGGATAAACACCGTTACGGGCAGCTTTCTGTTTTTATCTATACGAACATAAAAGACGTCGTTTATGTCGTTTTCGTACTCGAGCCATGCGCCTCTGTTAGGTATTACAGTGGCGGAGAAAAGCTGTTTTCCGGTTTTGTCGTAGTCCATTTTATAGTAAACGCCCGGTGATCTGACAAGCTGGGAAACGATGACGCGCTCTGCGCCGTTTATAACGAAGGTGCCGCTCGGCGTCATAAGAGGGAAATCACCCATAAATACGGTGGATTCCTTTATCTCCGAGGTCTCTCTGTTAAAAAGTCTCGCCTTTACCTTCAGGGGGGCTGCGTAAGTTACATCGCGCTCTTTACACTCGGCTATCGTGTAATTCGGGTGGTCTGTCTCCAGTGTGTAATCAACAAAGTCCAGCACCAGATTTCCCGAATAGTCGGTTATTCCCGAAACATCCTCAAATACCTCCTGAAGACCCTTTTCGAGAAACCATTTGTACGAGTCCTTCTGGATCTCTATGAGGTTCGGCATTTCCAGAACTTCATCGATCTGAGAAAAGCTCATTCTCTCGGTGTTGCCGAGTCGTACAGGTTTGACGTTTACCATACAATCACTCCATTCATTTTTTTGCCTGAGAAAAACCCGCTCATATCATATGTCCGAGGCTGAGGGACAAAAATTATCTATAGGCAACTTTTGTCCTTTAAATTCGGACTTGATTTTTTGTACGATATGTGCTAATATTGCAATAAGCCACTTGCGGAAAAGTCCCAAAAACGGACACTTCTCTACTATGGTGCATTATATTATTCTACTACACAAGGATGTTGTTGTCAAGCATTTTGCCGCAATTTCCTTGTTTTTTTGTAATTTTTATTGCAAAGCTGTGTACGGTGAGCAGTTTTTCCAAAGAGACACCCGACACCGTGTAATGAAAAATTAAAAATAACACAATAGCTGCGAAAAAGACAGTCGTCCTTATCGCAGCTATTGTATTATTTTCCAAAGACATAAAAGAGTTTATACATAAGTCTTTTTATTATATTAAGTTTTTTGTATTCACTGTGGGCTGTTTTGAAGTATATCATTTTTATATACCGTCGGTCGTCATCGGTCTGCGTGTCCTCGGAAAAGCTGACGCGCAGCATAATGTCTATCAGCTTTTTTGTTTCATCATAGCTCAGACATTCACATTCCTTACACAGCCTTTTGCTAAAGTCCTCCTCCGACCCGTACAGCGATTTCAGTATTCCGCAGAAGTGTATCAGCTTTATATATTTTGTAAATATATACTTGCAGTCGCCCTCGTGCAAAAGGTTCAGCAGTATTCTCCTTCGGATAATTAACGCCGCAACTGCAACACCTACAAACAGCACCGCTATGATAATAAGTATTACCTGACTGTAGTCTACGCCGCCGTCTGTGGTTATGCGCGTATGAGTGCTGCCATCAGAACCGGTGCGTCGGAACTGCCAGCCGTGTTCTTTCATTATACGGTTCATTTCTGTCTCGTCATACCCCGGGTAGGACGCTCGCATAACGCCCTCTACAGTGGGAGTCACCTCTACCGGCACCCACCCGTAGTCGCGCAGAAAGATCTCGACCCACGCGTGTGCAGAGTAGTCAAGGACATCGGCATAATATCCGCCGTCTATACCCTTTGAGAAATTATCGGGAGAAATGCAAAATCCCGATACATAGCGTGCAGGTATACCGTACATTCTGTACATAAGCGTTGCGGCAGAGGCAAAGTGTACGCAGTAGCCCCGTCCGTTGTCAAACATAAAGTAGTCTATCGGATCCTTGTTAAAGGGAGTAGTGCCGGGAGTCTTGCTGTAGACGGCGTGTGTCTGTAAAGAATAGAGTATAAAGGTCGTTATCTCGTTTAGATCTGACAGTTCTGTTTCGGAGCACAGCTCGCGGAGTCTTTCGGTGTCTTGTGTGGGATACTGGGTATAGGTTACGCTGATATCGGACATATATGAGTCAAGCATACCCGAGAGAGAGCCGGAATCGTATATTTTGTCGTTTGCCAGTACGTCGCCTATATCAATGTTTTCGGCGTCGATATACTCGGTACTGTAACCGCTGCTGCCAATGTAATTAATGTAATTCGAGTAGTAAGTAAGCTCCGCCGGCGAAGTGTTTGAGTAATACGGCAGATAGTACGGTGTGTCCTCGGTGCTGTCAAATCGGAGTATATTCACCCAGTTAGAGATGCTGTTGGATTTGGACTGCTCCTCCTGCTCCTTCTCTGCGTAGTATTCTTCATAAGATTTGCTCGAGAAATACCACTCCGTATCCATTTCCGGATCCCACAGAGTATAGGTATAGTACAGCTCCGGCAAGGGGTCGTTACTGTTTGGTTTGCCTATATACTCGGCGATATATTCTCCGATGTTCATATCCGAAAGTCGTTCGTGAAAGTCGCCGCGGTTTCCGACTCCGAAGGCATTCTCCCACCCGTTCGGAGTGTATTCAAGACCGCGAAAGCCGTAGAGATACATATTTTCCTTTGGCTTTTGCGAGCAGTTTACGGCGATCATCGTTTTGCCGTTTTGCAGCAGATTGCCGCGGCTTACCTTGCCGCCCTCGACGGTGCCGGAGCCGTTTCCCGTTATCGCCGCAGCGGTGTCGCGTACAAAGGCGTCAAAGCCGTTTACGCCCTCAAAGAGGCTCGATTCAAATCTGTTTTCTATAAGCAGCGAGGGTGCTACGGCTGCAAGGATCAGCACTGCCGTACAGAGCATAGAAGCCGCGGACGCCTTTGACAGTCCCTTCATCTTCAGCGTGGTCCTGCCGGTCTGCGGAAGCACCATATTGACGGTGACAAAGCCTGTCATAAACAGCAGAACAGGTACGACGGAAAACGCATCCGTACTTATCCCAAGCACAGGGCAAAGGATAAGTGCTGCAAGTATTATAAGAAACATCAGGGAATGATTTCTCAGAACGAATTCCAGCGAAAAAATAAAGTACAGCAGCAAGGCTATGACGGTAATGATCGTTACAGCGTCTACTCCGAAAAAAACACCTTCCGAATATTCGCTTGCGACGGTAAACGCTTTCGGAATGATTATGATACACGCGACAAAACAGAATACTATAGAGAATATAATGAATATTCTTCTTCTGAAAAAATACAAAGCCCATAGCACTGTCGAAAAAACAACGGAAAAGGACGTAAGCATTATATAGTTTCCGGTATCCATGTGCAGGGCATTATTTATAATGCCTATTATGCCGACAAGACCGAGACAGTATACGATTATGAGAAAGGGAGACGGCTCCAGCGTGCCGTATTGCTCCTTTATACGTCTTTTGTCGGCTTTGCTCAGCACTTTAGGAGTTGATTTGAGCTTTATTTTTTTTATGTCAGTCACCCCCTATACCGAAAAAAAGGTGATTTGAAGCTCCTGCTCGTAGCCTTGCTTTGAAAAGGTATATACTTTTTTACCGTAGCTGCCCCAGCGAAGCGACAAGTCAAGCACCATTCCGCGCATAGAAAGGACTGCGGGAGCGGCGCGGAAATCCTGAGCACTGCACAAAAGCTCGGTGTCGTACAGCTTGATAAAAAACTCGCCGAGACTCTCCTTGTCCGAAACGGTAAAGCTTTCGAGCAGCTTTTTTTCATTGTTGTAGTAGTGCATCCTCATGCGTGCGTTAAAGTCCGTCAGTGCCGATGATATATTATAGAGAATGTCATAAAACGCATCTATGCTGTCTATATCCGGTTTTGTATCGCAAGAGGTGTCAAGCAGAAAGTCAAACACAAGGTCGTTTTCTTTTTTGAATTCCTTTATCCACACGCTGTCCGTTCTTGCGCTGTAATTCCTGTGTATGTGTTTATAAAGGTCGCCGGGTCGGTATTCTCTTATCTGCTTTATTTCACTGTGATCCTCTCCTGCAAGGTCGGAGTTCTCCTCGGTGACGGGATCTCCCTCATATGCGCCGAAAACGGTCTTTGACAGCTTTATATTTCTGTCCGGAGGAAAAACGTACACCTCGGACAAAGCGTTATTCTTACGTCTGAAGGAGAAGATGCCCAGCCAGTCAAAGACGGATATCCTTGGTATACTGAGCCTTAGTCTGCCGCAGTACGGAGGAGTTATATACATCCTTGTCAGGTTTTCTTTGTTGTGCTTTTTTGATGCAGCGGCGCAGTAGAATTTCTTTTTCAGCCGTACCCCCGGATAGCTGCTATAGGCGGCATTTACAGACAGCTTCATTTTATTTATCGGCAGTATGCCTTTGTTGCTTGTAAGTATCTCGACGCTTTTTTCGTAACCCTTGCGGCAAACGATATTTTTTATCCGGAAGTCTGCTCCGGCTTTTCGGGAGATAACAGCAGAAAATATAATCATAGCCGTTATAACGACTATACCGCCGAGAGCCGCAGCCATAAGCAGAGGCTGCCGGAACATTCCGCCGAAATACCACATAACGAAAACAATCAGAACAAGAGTAAGCTTTTTCATCTTCTGTTACCCATAAACGGAGGCTCATATGAGTCTATTATTTTTTGTATAACATCCTGTTTTTTCACCCCGGACATTTTGGCTCCGGAGTTGAGCGATATTCTGTGTACAAGAACATAGGGGAGCTGGGAAATGATATCATAGGGTATTACGAATTTTCTGTTGTTCATCCACGCCGACGCCTTTGCCATTTTTACCATAGCGATAGTAGCTCTGGGGCTTGCTCCGCGCTCCAGATAGGGATTGTTTCTCGTAGCGGTAATGAGCGTCAGCATATATGAATACAATTCTTCTTTTATATAGATTTTGTGGATATCGTTTTGTATCGCAAGCAGTGTTTCACTGTCGAGAACCTGATTGACGCGGTCTGTGCGTTTTTCCGCGGATACCGACATTGCGAGGGAAAGCTCGCTGTTAAAATCGGGATAGCCAATAGACATATTAATCATAAAGCGGTCTATCTGCGCTTCGGGCAGAAGCTGTGTTCCGGCGGCTCCCGTGGGATTTTGTGTGGCGATTACCAGAAAAGGCGAGGGAACGGGTCTGGTCACACCCTCCACGGAAACGTGCTTTTCCTCCATAACCTCGAGCAGTGCAGACTGGGTTTTCGGAGAAGTACGGTTTATCTCGTCCGCGAGCAGCAGATTGCAAAAAACGCTGCCCTTCTGGTAGACGAATTTTTCCTTATCCCTGTGATATACCGAAAAACCCGTAAGGTCGGACGGCATAACGTCGGGGGTAAACTGTACTCTTCGGCTCATGAGACCCATAGCCTTCGAAAAAGCGTTTGCAAGAGTAGTTTTTCCGACTCCGGGTATATCCTCCAGCAGGATATGTCCGTCTGCCGCAAAAGCGGTCATAATTTCGCGCACCTCTTTGTCCTTTCCGAGTATTACGGAGTTAACTTCGCTTATTACTCTGTTGGCAGCGTCTACAAGTGCAGTCAAGCTGATTCCTCCTTTTTTAAAAGCAGTAGTTTTATATTAATGGGTCACACTTACTATGTATTATTGATCTGCGGTAATTGCCGCATAGGAGATGGGGACGACCTTCTCGAGGTCGTGGGGGCTTAGTTCTATCTGAAGTCCTATTCTTCCGCCGCTGCAAAATATTCTGTTCTGAGCTTTTGCGCTTTCATCGACGGTCGTTTTAAACAGCTTTTTCATACCGATAGGAGAGCAGCCCCCGTGGATATACCCGGTAAGCCCTAAAAGCTCCTTCGACTTTACCATAGAGACGGATTTTTCACCGACCGAGGATGCCGCCTTTTTCAGGTCAAGCTCCTTTTCAACCGGGATCATAAACACATAATGTCCGCCGCTTTTGCCGACTGTCACAAGTGTTTTATACACTCTTTTTATATCCTCTCCGAGCAGTGCTGCAATATCCGTACCGCTGAGGCTGCTGTCCGGTTCATAAATATGCTCCCTATATTCTATCTTCATGCTATCAAGCTTTCTCATAGCGTTTGTTTTACTTTCTTTCCCCACATTATCACATCCCTTTTCCAAAAGATTTTTCCTCTACTATTCTACCACCATTTCACCCTAAAGGCAAGGCGGCGTGCCGCCGCGGTCAACTCTCTCTTGCCGCACGGCGGCAAGGGCGTGCACGGCACGCCGCAGCGTGGCTGGTACTTGTTACCGCCAACTATGGAGCAACGTCTCCGGTTGGGTTTATTATAACTTTCCATCCGCGTCACGGCGCAAAGGGCGCCGCTCGTGCTGCTCGGGAGTGATGACAGGTATATTTCTCTGTCCTTTTTTTGTGTACCGAAGTAAAAAATGAGTACTGAAAGCGTAAGACTTAAAGAATAATAATGACTGTAAGAAACTTTGTCGTACTAGTTGTACTGCTTTTTTAGAGACAATGAATATAGTAGAAAAATACACTCATCTTTACTCAAAGGCAGCGTACTATAAACCAAATTCGTACGCGTGCCAATAAAGTAGAGGACACAACCAACTACAGTGCGCGAATTGCTCAGCGCGAGCACGCGCCGGTTGGTGTAAAAT
>JAHKXX010000190.1 GCA_020627425.1 bacterium | reverse complement strand
GTCGACACCGGTAGCAAGAACCGTCTGACCGTCAAAGGTATAGATAACAGAGTATTTGTCCTTTGAATCCTTGTCGTAATCCTCCGGAGTCCAGACATATACCTTTCTGTCAATATTGTCAAACTTAAAGGTCTTGGTTTCAAACTTCGGGTCGTATACGGGCTTTTTACCCTCGATATAGGGCAGAAGTCTGTCTTCTGCTATATTCCAGCCGCTGACAAATTTATTAAAGGCAACGTCATTGCTTGTCTTTTCTCCATAGGTAACGTGTACCATATTGAAGAGAGTTACGTCCTCCTCGCACGAAAATGTAGTGCTGTCGCTGTCCTCAGCGCTTTTTGTAAGCTTCACATCCTTTGTGTTGCCGTTTTCGGTATTTACAAAGGTAACCGTTATTTCTGAATTTTTGGCTGTATCCCTGATATACAGTTTATGAAGGTTATCGGTGTTAACCGTGTCCTCCTCAACACTCTGCTCACTGCTTTTCTCGTTTTCGCTGTTCTTCTTTTCCTCTGATGTCTGTGAAGTCTCGCTGACTGAGCTTGTTTGCTTTGTGTTTTCTGTATTGGTGCAAGCACTCATCATCGAAAAACAAACAGAAGCTGTTAATAGTCCTGCCAAAATTGATCTTTTTTTCATCTGTTTTTCTCCTCTCTGAATAAATAATCTAAGCCTCTTGACGAGTCACTGTTTTATGCTTTTATTTTACAGAAAAAACAGATCGAATACAATCAATTATTCTTGCTTTTTATAAAACGGTAATCCATTAATTAAACCACCGGTTTAATCAGTGCCGGCTGATATAAACTGAAGAGTCAGCCAGGAAACATATTAAACCCTTTTCGGAGTTTATTTGCAGACTTTTGGCAGCTTTCTATTTCTTTTGTGTTTTGGAGTCCTCCTGTAATTTTTCGTTTTCATCAACTGAGAGCTTAGTGTTTTCCTTTGATTCGCTGTCGTGAGCCTCTCTGCTTTTTAAAAACAGCTTATATGCCGCAAAGATACAGAGCATAGCAACAGCTATACCCACAAGAAGGATAATACCCCTGCTTGTAGTCAGCAGTATTGACAAAAAGCCTATATACGGAACGGAAAAAACGACCTTTCCGATAATATCCTTCCCTGAAAGCTCAAACCTGTCGGGGGTATCGTTTGCATCGCCCTTTGTTATCAGTGTTTTTTTGCTTTCATCAACCGAATAGACCCTGTGGGTGACTATCGTGTTTCCTGAGAGCGCAAAGGTGATAACATCTCCCTCTTTTAGTTCATCAAACTCAACCGGAGATGTAATTATGAGGCTTCCCACCGGATAAGCCGGGGTCATACTCGGAGTGACAACGGAATACAACCCGAAGCCGGAGAGCCTTAGTATTATACCTACTGCAGCAATTGCTAAAATAATATAAAATATGATATTTGAAATAATGCTTATTACTTTCATTTTACCCTGCCTTTTGACCGCAGCGCCGATAGAGACTGTCGGTCTGAAATGTTAAATGCTGTGTAGTTACAGCCCTATGATCTATGTATTAATAGAGAATTAAAAAGAAACGCTTGCTTGACAAACAGCCCAATGGGTGATATAATTGAAAAGCTGTAAAAAACGAGGTGTAACTCAGTTTGGTAGAGTGCTTGGTTTGGGACCAAGATGCCGCAGGTTCGAGTCCTGTCACCTCGACCAGTGCGTGACCGCACGGGACGATTCACGTAGTCGCTCCCTACGGTCGCTGTTTTTTTCCGTGAGTTCAAGTACTTTGCCGCACACCGAGGAATATCTTTTTTGTACGCAGTTGACTGTGGTAGTACCCTTACTATGTTAACACGCATACAGGCTTGGTTTATTGTCCCTCTCTGTCTGCGTCGGCGAGCAGACGCCAATTCGCGTTTCGACCCTGCACAGGTCTGTAATCATTTTGCATACACTCACAGCTTTTTTACAGCCCTAAGCTCACCGCCCCACCTTGACGACTTTACAAAAAAGCTCTTTATCAGCCGCCATATATACGCCGCCGGAAGCAGCAGCGGACGCTTATAGCCGACCTTGAATTCGCGGTAACACCAGTTTTCCATAAACGCTCTTGACGGGAACATCCGCGAAAAAATATACTTTATTTTCCGGTTCCTTGTCGGCTTTTTTGTATTATCTTCAGTGACGCGGTTTTTAACACGCTGTGCAACAGTGCCATAGGTTCCCGAGTCCGTATATCGTGACAGCATAGCTTTCTCAGCTTCGCTAAGTTCTTCAAAATCAAATTCTTCCGAAAACAGCTTTTGTGCCAATGCACGGGAGCTGTTTTCATATTCATATATTTCAAGCTCTTTCAGCTTGTCGCCAATCTTATCTATGTCAATAGTGTCGCTCATATACCTGTTGATAATATAAAAATCGAGCAGTGTACGAAGTCCTGTTCCGCTGCCGGAATGATGCTTTTTGGCATGACACAGAAAATAAATATAAAATTCCTCGGGTAAAAACTCGTACTCAAAATTCTTTCCGTCCTTTTTTTGTACAAGCCCCGTTATATCGCCGTAGTAGTCAGCCCACACTTTACTTTTGAAATCCTCAAAAAGAGCGGTATGCATTTCAAAATTATATATGGGCTTCTTTTGATATACATCATGATTGCTGCAGCAATAGCTTTCGACGGTATAGCTGCGGCTTACAAAATAATCGTGTACCTGCTCCCGGTAATCGCTGTCAAACAGAATATCGTTATCAGCCATCCGCCTCATAGCCGGATGAGGATACATATCCTTGATGATTATACCCTTCAGTGGCAGATACCATATCCCCTTGCTCTCAAGAAAGGTGCACAGCGCCTCTCTCTCGGCGTCCATAAGCATAATTCTTCGGATAGACTTATCTCTTTCCTGCTGCCATTTTTCCAAAACGGCTTTACTGCCCTCGTCAGGCTCATAGCCGCTTTTCTCTATGGCAAAATACGCCGCTGAAGTAAGAGAGTTTATGCTGCAAAGTGAATATACAGCCGTGAGATCCATCTTTTTGATTCTGTCAGGCTCTGCCTTTTTATTGTTAACGGCGCACGACAAAAGATATATCGCGTCCTGTACAGTGTTTTTTCCCATATTCCTTGTCCTTTCATTCAGAAAGCTCCGAAAAGTCCACAATCCTGTCGCAGATCTTCAGCGCCGCAGGCCGGTGAGTGACTATTATAACGGTTTTGTCAGTCATAGAGCGCAGGTTTCGGAGAAGTCTCTCTTCCGTTTCGGAATCAAGAGCAGATGTAGCCTCGTCAAGCATAAGTACAGGGCGATCGGAAAACACTGCCCTTGCAATAGCAAGACGCTGCATCTGACCCTCGGACAGTCCCTGTCCGCGCTCTCCGAGCAGTGTATCGGCTCCATCGTTCAGCTTGTCAACAAATTGCTCGGCACAGGCAACTCTAAGTGAATGTCTTATTTTTTCATCGTCGTTTGCGTGCTTTGGAGATGCAAATGAAACTATCTCCCTTACCGTGCCGCTCATCAGATGATTTCCCTGAGGAACATAGGCAAACAGCCGCTGGTATTCTCTGTCAAGTTTTTTCAGGCTGTTTCTTATGGATATACATCTTTCACCGCTGTCAGGCTCATAAAGCCCCATAAGCAGCTTCAATACGGTGCTTTTTCCGCAGCCCGAATGACCCGTAAAAGCCACCAGCTCGCCGCGCCCTATAGTAAGACTTATATTGCAGAGCACAGGCGGCATCTCGCTGCTGTCGCCTTGTTCTGCTACCGGAGGAGGATATGTAAAGCACACCTCTCTGAGTCCTATATATTCAAACGAATCATTATATATCCCGAGTATCTCCTCAAGCGGTTTTGGCTTTTCTTTTTCGTCCTGCTCTATGACTTCGACTGATAAAAGCCTCTCCGCGCTTGCAAGCATGGCATAATACCGGGGCACATAGCCGGAGATATTCGCAAAGGGAGCCTGTATCTGACCTATAAGCTGTAGTACAGCCATAAACGTACCGTAGCTCATACTGCCGGTGAGTATGCCGTAGCCGCAGTAAAGCGCAGCAATAAAATATGCTCCGTTCATTATAAGTCCAAAGCCCAGATTGCATAAATTTGAAAACCTGTTCTTTTTTAGTCTTGAGCCTCTGTGCCCGGACATTTTTTCATCCGCAGCAGCAGCCGTATCATCCTCTGCCGCATAGGCGCGCACCACCGACATAGATCCGAGTACGTCCTGCAAAAACATTCTTAGTCTGCCGTCCTTTTCCTGGACCTCTTTGTGAAGGGTCTTTATTTTCTTACGGAAAAGGTATGATGTAAGTACTATAAGTATTCCGCCCGGAAAAAGAAGAAAAGCAGACCGGGGCTCTATAATGATTATCATTACTACAGCACCCACAAGCTTTACCGCCATACCGAAAATCCCGGGCAGTATATCGGTAATACCGTTTGCGGTAACTACTGTATCATTGGTAAGCCTGTTCATCCAGTCGCCAGAATGTACGGAGGAAACATATGAATAGCTTGTATGAAGTATTGACGAAAAAAGTCTATATTTAAACCGGTTCTCCAGCCTGCTGCGTGTGTACTCATCCAGATAGCGGCAAAAGTATCTCAGCGCAAGCTGAACGCATATCAGCAGTGCAAAAACAGACGTGCTGACAAAAAAGCCGCTGCTGTTACCCTCTACGGCGAAATTTATAATATCTCTGAGAATCAGTGCATAGAAAACGGACGCTATACCGAGAACACCCTGAATGACAGTCAGAAGCACGACCGACCATTTTGTTTTTCCCGATACATCATATAGATATTTAAGTGCGTTTTTGTTTTTCATTATGTTTTCTTCTTTTCAATTTATCTCTTACTCTGAAAACAGCTCTCCTGACAGGCAGAAAATCACACCACAGATGGACATACAGCCTATAGCCCTTATTGTCCGGGGATATCCATTTTCCGTTTCTGTAAAACCTTGAAACTACTCCGAATACCCTTTCCTGCGGTATAACCTCTTTCTGACGGCAGTTGTCGCCGTAAATAATACAGCAATCGTTTTCATGCCTGAAGAATCTGTGTATAACACAGTTATTATCCGCAGGACGGTAGTATATCACCACATCATATTTTTTCAGAGGGCGGCTTATGGGGACAATGTCCACAATATCCTTTTTTTCGCGCAGCATAGGATACATACTCACTCCGCGCGGACTGGTCATATAATGACCGGTTTCTCTGAGTATTTTCAGCTTTTTCTCATCCATCTATAAAACCCGCTTTTCTTAAACGAAGGATGGTTTCGTGAACATCCTCGGCTATCACATGACGGGGGGCGTCGTATTTTTCCAGCATCGCATCGACTACCTCTTCCTCGGTAGTCTCTGTCATAAGGAGGCTGAAAATGTCGTTTGCGGTCTTGTTGTTTCTTATAAGGCCGTTAAAACCCTTGGCAGCCTCACCGGTAGCAACAGCCATATATTCGTTGCCGACCTGCTGCAGGATAAATCCTTCCTTTAGCTTCATAGTATTCCCCTTCCTTTCAGGGTGTTATACACAAGCTCTGCTGCTTCTGTCGAAATACTGCATTCCAGCCTGAACAACGGAACGCAGGAGAGCCTGTTTATATTTTTGAGTATTATTGTCATTTTTTGCAGCTCGTTTATTCTGTAGGTCTGGTTTAACAGCATCGCAAAGCCGTCCTCACGAGAAATCGGATAAATTCTGTTTTCCTTTGACCTTGTGAGAACCACTACAGCCGCGACAGGAGCAGAGGTGTTGCTCTGTAAGCTGTCCTTGCCTGCCCAGGGCGTACCGTACACAACAACTCCGTCGTCCGTACATTTCAGCAGCGGCTTATCGTCGTTTATATAGCTTACCTTGTCGCCGAAGCGTTTTTTCCAGAGTCTTGAATGAGTAGATTTTCCCGTGCCGCTGGGAGCCGTAAACAGGATAGCCTTGTTATCCATTTGTATTGCCGAGCTGTGAAAAAGAATAATATCCTGCTCTGACAGTGCCTCGCATATTTTTCTGTACACGCCAAGCCCCTCAAGGTAACCGGGGCTGTAGCCGGCATTATCCTTGTTTTCAGCTGCTATCTCACTGTCGGACAGCTCTATAGTATACTCCGGATTTTTTTCAGTCAGATAGTCCTTACAAAGCGCATGAACATATTCGTATTTGTTGTTTATCTGTATGGTATGCTGTGCAAGCTCTATTTTAAACATATATTATCCTTAAATGTTGTGTATTTATCCGATCACTTCACGGGGATAGTTCCGTTAAGCTTTGCTATTATCGTAGGCAGCTCGCTGTCAACGATGTCATTATCAAGCTGGCATGTACCTGCGTTCGGGTGTCCGCCGCCGCCATAGGTCAGACAAAGGTCGCCTATATCTATTTTATTTCCCCTGTTTACAATGGATTTGCCTATCATAACGGCTGTGTTCTGCTTTTTGAAGCCCCATGCAACGTGTACGCTCAGCTCTACTTCAGGCCACATAGCATAAACCATAAAACGGTTTCCGGTATAAATAACATCAAGTGGACGAAGGTCTATAACGGCAACCTTGTCGTGTATTTTTACTACTTCACGAAGCTGCTTTTTAAACTGCTCCTGCTGTGAGAAATACAGATCCGTGCGCTCCTTTACATCCGGCAGCGCCAATACCTCGTCGATAGTATGGTTTGTACAATAGTCGATAAGCTCCATCATAAGCTGATAATTGGATATGCGGAAATCGTGGAATCTGCCGAGTCCCGTTCTTGCGTCCATAATGAAATCCATAAGCACCCAACCGGTGGGATTAAGTATCTCATCCACGGTAAAATCGGCGCTGTCGCCCTTGTCCACGGCTGTAAGTATTTCCTCTGTTACGGTTCTGAATCTGTCCTTGCCGCCGTAGTAATTATATACGACTCTTGACGCAGACTTTGCTCCGCCCAGACAGATAAACTTATCGCTTATTTCTTCTGTATCGTTTCTCTCTATCTCGCTCTCGTGGTGGTCAAATGCTATGCCTACCCGCGGATCAAACGGAAGGTTTGTGGTAATATCATTTTCGGTAATATCCACCTTACCATCCTGAACATCCTTGGGATGTACAAACTTTATATCGTCTATCATATCCATCTCTCTGAGCAGCATAGCGCACACCAGTCCGTCAAAGTCGCTCCTTGTTACAAGTCTCATTTTTCCGGCCATTATAAAAACCCCTCTCTGAAATTGTGCTTTTTAACATATTTTTTATGACACTGAGGCTATTTATTTTATAATACCACAAATAATGACTATTATCAAGAGCGGAGTGCCTGCGGCGGAGTGCCTCCGCGGTCGATTCGCGCACTCTGATTGATGTTACCACCTACCTATCGGCACGCGTACGAGCGGGGTTTATTGTCCCTCTCC
>JAHKXX010000189.1 GCA_020627425.1 bacterium | reverse complement strand
TGACACGGTAAACTGAAGACTTAAGACTGAAAACTTAAAAATGAATAATACAAAGCAAAAATCCCGACACTTGCGTGTCAGGATTTTCGCTTTGGCGGAGAGTGAGGGATTCGAACCCTCGAAACGGTTGTAGCCGTTTACACGATTTCCAATCGTGCTCCTTCGGCCAGCTCGGACAACTCTCCAAATTCAAAAAACAATATATTTTTTAGGACGATTAGTATTATAACATATTGATTTTCATTTTGCAACCCCCTTTTATATTGAAGTTTTATGTGGTATAATAAATTCTGGTATTGTTTGCGCCTTGCGCGCAAATATGTAGTGATTTATGGTACAATATATAAAGTACAAACTTTTTGATCCATCCCCGTCAGTGGGAAAAATAACACTTTAGTAATGGAGATGTTCATATGTCCGAATTTAACAGAACAGAGCTTTGCCGCGGCGTAAACTTTACGGGTATTATAGACGACAGATTTAAAAGAAACCGTATAGGTGTTGCACTTATAACTCCTCTGGATAAAAAGACCGCTGCCGCTAATGCCCTGCTCTCATGTGTGCTGACAAGATCGTGTAAAAAATATCCCGATTTTACCTCGTTCAGCCGAAAGCTTGACAGCCTCTACAGCGCGGCTATCTATCCCCTTGTCCGCAAAATAGGCGACTATCAGGCGGTGGTCATCTCTGTGTCCGGTATAGAAGATAAATATGCCTATGACGGTCAGAGCGTGTCCGAGCAGCTCTCAGAGCTGCTTTGCTCCGTTCTCTTTGAGCCGAACCTCACAGACGGACGCTTTAACGAGGAGGACGTAGAACAGGAACGCAGACAGCTGCTTGAAGATATCGACGCCGAATTTAACGAAAAGCGCACCTATGCCATAAACCGCTGTATAGAAAATATGTGTCAGGGCGAGCCTTTCTCTATAGGCAGATGCGGCAGCCGCGAGGATGTGGAGTCGCTTTCTTCGGAGGATATTTATAATGCATGGAAAAATCTTATAGATAATTCCCGGGTAGAAATAACAATGCTCGGCAGCACCGACCCCGAAAAATCAATTGAAAAATTCCGTTCCTTCTTTAAACCGAGAACCTGCGAGCTGCCGAGTGACAGCATAACAAAAACAGCCGGTGAAGAAGTACGCAGGATAACGGAAACCGACGAGCTGTCCCAGTCAAAGCTTGTAATGGGCTTTCGCTGCAAAAAGCCCGAGGGCAGCAAAGAATCTGTCGAAAACACCCTTATGGGTATCATACTCGGCGGCATACCGACATCAAAGCTGTTTTTGAACGTCCGCGAAAAACAGAGTCTTTGCTATTACTGCGCCGCAAGAGTGGATAACGAAAAGGGCATACTGCTTATTGACAGCGGTGTTGAAAGTGAAAACATCGAAAAAACGGAAGCGGCTGTACTCCGGCAGATAGAAGAAATGAAAAAGGGCAACATAACAGAGGAGGAGCTACACTTTGCAAAGCTTGCGCTGAAAAATGCCTTTATATCATCTACAGACAGCCTTGCGGCACTACAGAGCTTTTATATAAGCAGAGCAAACATGAAAGAAAAGCTTTCGCCGCGAGAGGCGTCGGCTCTTGTCGATGATATAACCTCGGAGAAGATAACAATGCTTGCCCGGCAGATAGAGCTTGATACGGTCTATACACTAAAGGGACAGACGGAGGCAGAATGATGGATCTTATAAAAACAGAAAACAAACGCACCGGCGAATACTACTACAGCATAAAACACAGCTCGGGACTTACGATAGTTGTTTATCCGAAAAAGGGCTTTACCTCGACCTATGCTTCAATAGGCACAAAATTCGGTTCGGTATATAATAAATTCATCTGTAACGACAGGCTCATTACCGTACCCGACGGTACCGCCCATTATCTGGAGCACAAGCTCTTCGAGAGCGAGGACGGTGACGCCTTCGGGAAATACGCAAAAACAGGCGCGTCCGCAAACGCCTATACTTCGTTTGACAGTACCTGCTATCTTTTTTCCTGTACAGACAGATTTGAGGAATCGCTCAGGATACTTTTAGACCTTGTGCAGTCTCCGTACTTCACAAAGGAAACAGTGATGAAGGAGCAGGGTATAATAGGTCAGGAAATAAAAATGTACGACGACAGCCCCGACTGGCGCGTTATGATGAACCTACTAAAGGGTATGTTCAAAAATCACCCGATAAATATTGACATAGCAGGCTCTGTAGAGACTATAGCCGAGATAACCCCCGAGATACTCTATGACTGCTACAACAGCTTTTATAATCTTAACAATATGACTCTGTGCGTCGCAGGAAACGCCGATCCCGAAACGGTGCTGAAAATCGCCGATGAGTGTCTGAAGAAAAACGAACCGTTCGGTACAAAGGCAGTATTCCCGGAGGAACCGTACAGCGTCAATACAAGCTATGTCGAGCAGACGCTCCCGGTAAGCGTGCCTATGTTCGAGCTGGGCTTCAAGGAGGACGCAGGCAACGGCTTTGCAAGCACTAAGGAGCTTATCTGTACAAATATAATACTCGAGGCATTCGCCGGAGAAGGCTCTGCACTGTACAGAACGCTGCTTGACAAAAAGTATATCAACAGCACCTTTGGTACGGAGTATCTGGAGGGTCCGGGTTATCGTGCCGCTATATTCTCGGGAGAATCTGCCTATGCAAAGGAGATAACAGAGATAATCCTCGAAGAAATAAAAAAGCTTCACCAAAACGGAATATCAAATGAAGATTTTGAAATAACAAAAAGAAGCCTTTACGGCAAGGTAGTCAGCGGCTTTGACAATATCTCCTCAATAGCTGCCGAGATAATCAACGGCGAGTTTACCGGCAGAAAAATATTCGACTCGGTAGAACAGCTTGCCTCGGTGACTCTTGATGATGTAAACGAAAGACTCAAATGTCAGCTTGACGAAAACAACTACTGTCTGTCTGTAGTGAAGGGCTGAGGAGGAATTTGTAAAGATATGTATAACGTACAATTTCCGGGACTTGGTATAAATGTCACCGTCGATCCGGTAGCGTTTTCGATAGGCGACTTTAATGTATACTGGTACGGAATAATAATCGGCTGCGGCTTTTTGCTGGCGCTTGTGTTTGCACTGACAAGCCTCAGACGCTTCGGCATAGAGCGCGACGGCTTTATAGACTGCGTTCTGGTGGGACTTGTCTGCGGCATAATCGGCGCAAGGCTTTACTATGTACTGTTCAGCCTTGACTATTACTCACAGCACCCGTCAGAGATATTTGCCATACACAACGGCGGTCTTGCCATATACGGCGGTATCATCGGCGGACTGCTCGGGGGCTGTATCACTGCAAAAATAAAAAAGATCAGCATACCGGCTATACTTGATGTCGCGGTAATGGGCTTTCTTATCGGTCAGGGTATCGGCAGATGGGGCAACTTCGTAAACCAGGAGGCATTCGGCACTGAGACCGACCTGCCGTGGAGAATGATCAGCGAAAACACTATAATAGACGGCAAGATAACAGCCGTTCACCCGTGCTTTCTGTATGAGTCGCTGTGGTGCCTTTTAGGCTTTGTGCTTTTGTGGCTATTCAGCAAAAAGCTGCGAAAATATGACGGACAGATATTTCTGATGTATCTTGTCTGGTACGGACTGGAGAGAACCTTTGTAGAGGGGCTGAGAACAGACAGCCTGTATACTCCGTTTTTCGGACTAAGGGTATCCCAGATACTGTCGGCTCTGCTGGTTATTATCGGCATAGTTATGCTGATAGTACTAAGAAAGAGAACCACCCTCGCGGTAAATACCAAAAAAGCAGCAACCGACGCCGCCCTCACACAGCAGGAAATACCCGATACCGCCAAGGAAGAAATGCCGGCAGAGGCTGAGGACATAAAAACAGATGATATAAAAACAGATGATAAAATCAACAAGGAGAGGTAACTGACAATGGCTAAACTGATCAGCGGCAAAGAAGTGTCCGCAAGAGTAAAGGCAGAGGTAAAAGCAGAGTGCGACAGACTAAAGGAGAAGGGAATAACACCGGGTCTTGCCGTAATAATAGTGGGAAATGACCCAGCTTCGAGAGTATATGTAAACAACAAGAAAAAAGCCTGCGCCGAGGTCGGGTTTGTATCCGAGGAATATGCACTGCCTGAAAGTACTACAGAGGAGCAGCTTTTAGAGCTTGTTGACGAACTTAACAAAAAGGACACCA
This sequence comes from bacterium, assembly GCA_020627425.1. Taxonomy (GTDB): domain Bacteria; phylum Bacillota; class Clostridia; order Oscillospirales; family Acutalibacteraceae; genus UBA1213. The sequence continues at coordinate 7,242 of JAHKXX010000189.1, read as the reverse complement.
TACATGGTATTCTCTGTCAGCTTCCGCTGCCGTCACATCTGGACGAAAAGGCTGTTATAAACGCTATTTCTCCCGAAAAGGACGTAGACGCCTTTCACCCGTCAAATGTCGGTAAAATTATGATAGGAGACTATACCTTTTTGCCCTGTACTCCGGCAGGCGTTATGGAAATGATACATTTTTCCGGAATAGAAGTCAGCGGTAAAAACTGCGTCGTGATCGGCAGGAGCAATATAGTAGGCAAGCCAATGGCTATGCTGCTTCTCCACGAAAACGGTACAGTAACTATCTGCCACAGCCGCACAAAGAATCTAAAGGAGATCTGCTCTCAGGCTGATATCCTTGTGGCTGCCGTCGGACGGCCGAATTTCGTTACAGCAGACATGGTAAAGGACGGAGCTGTTGTACTGGATGTGGGAATCAACCGTCTAAAAAGCGGCAAGCTCTGCGGTGATGTGGATTTTGAGGCTGTGGAGAAAAAGGCTTCCTATATCACCCCCGTACCCGGCGGAGTGGGACCCATGACTATTGCAATGCTTATGAAAAACACACTCAGCGCTGCAAAAGCAGCAAACGGAATAGAGTAAAAGTTGCAGAACTCGTCATTCTGCTTAGTAAAAAAATTCTATAAATCGGAGGCACAAAATGAACATACCGTTTTCACCGCCCGATATAGGCGACGAGGAAATAAACGAGGTCGTTGACACGCTGAAAAGCGGCTGGATAACGACAGGTCCCAAAACCAAAAAATTTGAAAAGCTGATAGCCGGCTACTGTATGAGCGACCGCGCGGCGTGCTTTGATTCGTGTACGTCCGCGCTTGAAACAACGCTGAGAGTGCTCGGAGTAAAAAAAGGCGACGAGGTAATAGTGCCTGCATATACATATACCGCCTCGGCAAGCGTTATCTGTCATGTGGGAGCAAGACCCGTTATGATAGACTGCGCAAAAAACTCCATACAGATGGACTACGACAGATTGCCGGAGCTTATAGGACCTCTGACAAAGGCGGTCATAGCCGTTGACGTTGGCGGAGTTCCCTGCGACTATGACAAGATATACGACGCGGTGTACAGCAAAAGGTCTGTTTTTGTACCGTCGTCACCGCTTCAGGAGATATATAACCGCGTTGTCGTGATTGCCGACGGCGCTCACTCCTTCGGTGCAAAGAGAAATTACACTATGTCGGGCAGCCTTGCCGATTTTACCGCGTTTTCCTTCCATGCCGTAAAGAACCTTACCACAGGAGAGGGCGGAGCTATCACCTGGAAAAAGCACTCCGACCTTGACAGCGACGAGCTTTATCGGCAGTATATGCTGCTCTCGCTTCACGGTCAGTCCAAGGACGCCCTCGCAAAGACCCGTCTCGGCGCGTGGGAATATGATATAGTAGGTCCGTACTTCAAGTGTAATATGACCGATATTATGGCTTCTATCGGCATAGCACAGCTAAGGCGCTATCCGCGTCTGCTGAAAAGGCGGAGACAGCTTATAGAATTCTATAACCGCGAGCTTTCGGAGCTGAGTGTTTCTGTTTTGCAGCATTATTCAGAAAAGGAGAAATTCTCCTCCAGCGGTCACCTCTATCTTGTAAAGCTGCTGTGGGAGGATGAGGAATACAGAAACGAAGTAATAAAGAAAATGGCAGGCATGGGCGTTTCCACCAATGTGCATTACAAGCCGCTGCCGATGATGACAGCGTATAAGAATATGGGCTTTGACATAAACGACTATCCCAATGCCTATGATATGTACAAGAACGAGATAACGCTGCCGCTTTATTCAAAGCTTACGGACGAACAGGCTCAGTATGTCGTTGATTGCTTCAAAAAGGCAGTAAAACAGTAGGGGGTAAATTATGCACGGGCTTAAAAAGGTTGCGATCCTAAGGGCACTGACATATTTACAGTTATTTATCGACTCCGTCGGACTGTCACTGATGCTAAAAGAATTGTCAAACAAGGAGAAAAAATCCAAAGAAATCTATCTCGGTGCGATAACGGTAATACTCTCGTTTGTGATAGATTTTATAAAGTTCGTGATAAACAAACGGTCACGGTGCCGTTGATAACACCAGTTTCCTTTTTTACGGGTATACAAAGAAAAAGAATAAGGGGATAAAGAATTGACAAATAAAGAATTGATAGAAAAAAGAAGAACCTTTGCGATAATATCACACCCCGACGCGGGTAAGACCACACTCACTGAAAAGCTGCTGCTGTATACCGGAACTATACAAACAGCAGGCTCGGTAAAGGGCAAAAGAACGGACAAGCACGCTGTATCTGATTGGATGGAGATAGAAAAGCAGCGCGGTATCTCTGTCACGTCGTCCGTTATGCAGTTCGGGTACAACGGCTATTGTATAAACATAATAGACACACCCGGTCACCAGGATTTCTCCGAGGACACATACAGAACCCTTATGGCGGCGGACTCCGCAGTAATGGTAATTGACGCTTCAAAGGGCGTCGAGGCACAGACAAGAAAGCTTTTTAAGGTCTGTGTTATGAGAAACATACCTATTTTTACATTTATAAACAAGATGGACAGAGAGTCAAAAAGTCCCTACGAGCTGCTCGAGGACATAGAAGAGGTTCTCGGTATACACACCTGTCCTATGAACTGGCCGATAGGCTGCGGCAGAGACTTCAAGGGCGTATATGATTTCGCATCAAAGAAAATACTTGCCTTTACCGCCAACAACGGTCAGAAGGAGGTCGAAAAGGACGAGTTTTCCATAGACGATCCGGGTCTTGAAGAAAGGCTCGGAGATACGCTGACCCAGACTCTTATGGATGACGTAGAGCTGCTGGAGGGCGCCGGCGACGAGCTTGACCTTGATATGGTACGCACAGGAAAGCTGACCCCGGTATTCTTTGGTTCTGCCCTCACCAACTTTGGTGTAGAGCCGTTTTTGGCTGAGTTTTTAAGAATGACTACTCCGCCGCTGCCGAGAAAGACAATCGACGGCGAGGTAGACCCGTTTGACGACAGCTTTTCTGCATTTGTATTCAAGATACAGGCAAATATGAACAAGGCTCACCGCGACAGAATAGCCTTTTTGCGTATATGCTCGGGCAAATACGAAAAGCAGATGGAGGTCTATCATGTACAGGGCGACAAAAAAATGCGCCTGTCACAGCCGCAGCAGCTTATGGCTCAGGACAGAGAGGTAATAGAAGAGGCTTATGCAGGCGACATTATCGGAGTTTTCGACCCGGGTATATTCTCCATAGGAGATACGGTCTGTATGGCGTCAAAAAAGGTACAGTTCGAGGGAATACCGACCTTTGCCCCGGAGCATTTCGCAAGGGTACGTCTTAAAGACACCATGAAGCGAAAGCAGTTTGTCAAGGGCATTTCCCAGATAGCCCAGGAGGGCGCAATACAGATATTCCAGAACCTCGGCGGAGGTATGGAAGAGGTAATAGTAGGCGTTGTAGGTGTTTTGCAGTTCGAGGTACTTGAATACAGGCTGAAGAACGAATACAATGTGGATATTATTCTCGAGAGCATGGCATACGAGCTTATACGCTGGATAGACAACGACGACCTTGACCCGAAAACACTGAATCTGACCTCTGACACAAAAAGGATACAGGATCTTAAAGGCAAGCACTTATTATTATTCACCAGCGAATGGAATATAACGTGGGCAGTCGAGCACAATCCCGACCTTGTCCTTACAGATTTCAGCAAAAACTAAAGAGCGCAAAAAAGACCCCTGAGTCTATGGGAACATCCCTGACTCAGAGGTCTTTTTACTGGTTATATGTATGTGTACAGATCTCTTTTATTTTTTCCTGAAGTCTGAGGAAGTCCTCAAACGCCGCAGGCTTATTATTCGGATTTCGCAGCAGTGCTGCCGGGTGCAGCACCGGCATCATAAGCACTCCGCCCTTCTCAAAGAACTGACCGTGCTCCTTCATTATTTTTATATCGGGCTTTATTATTTTTGCAGCCGCTATTCTTCCGAGACAGACGATTATTTTCGGGCGCAGCACCTTAAACTGAGCGCGCAGCCATTTAATACACTCCTCCTGCTCATCGGGAGCCGGGTCGCGGTTCTGCGGAGGGCGGCACTTTACTATATTTGCAATATAAATATTCTTATGTCTGTCTAGGTCTATTGCCTCCAGCATTTTATCGAGCAGCTTTCCGCCGCGTCCGACAAACGGTTCACCCTGCAGATCCTCGTTCTCTCCGGGACCCTCGCCGATAAACATAACCTCTGCGTCACTTATACCCACGCCGAACACCACGTTATGCCGTGTTTCGCACAGTCTGCATTTCTTACACTGAGTACACTGTTCTCTCAGTTTTTCAAACTCTTCTTTATTACTCATACCAATTCCTCAATAAGTTGTCGATTCTTTATACTTTTTATTATATAGTAACAAATACTAAAAATCAATGGTATGTTGGTGTATTTTCAATGTGCAGTGCCTGCACTGTCAATTCGCGGCAGCGTGACGCTGCACCCGATTCGCGCACTGTAGTTAGTGTTAACTCCCACTTTCTCGGCACGCGGTCAAGCTTGGTTTATTGTCCCTCTATGTCCGCGCCGTGCCGCACAGGACGGCACTTGACGCTGGTTTAAAGTGGAGGCGAGTGTATTTCTCTACTCGTACCCCTCCGCCTCGCAAGCTCGGCACCTCCCTTGAATGGGAGGCAATATTAAGGCTCACCTGTAGGGGCACGGGTGTCCGGTGGACACCTCTGCATAGCAGAAGCGCCGACCGAGCCGGCAGGCGAGACGCTGTCAGCGCAGCTGACTGAGGGGTTACGAGTAGAGGGACACACTCGCCCTCACATCAAAACCAGCACGAGCGGCGCGTAAGCGGCGTGACGCGGATGGAGAGGGACAATAAACCCAATCCGAGACGGTGCTCTGCAGTTGGCGGTAACAAAGACTCGCCACGCTGCGGCGTGCCGTGCACGCCCTTGCCGCCGTGCGGCAAGAGAGTGTTGACCGCGGAGGCACTCCGCTTGCCGCCGTGCGGCAAGAGAGAGTCGACAGCGCAGGCACTGCGCCGGCACTCCGCTTGACACCGGCGGCACGCCGGGGGTATAATTTTAGGTAGGTTAAAATGGAGGGGTGATGAGATGGATACTCCGCTTGCAGATAGACTGAGACCTCAAACGCTTGACGATATTTCGGGACAGCACCATCTTCTTGATGAGAATATGCCGCTGAGGAATATTATTGAGTCCGGCTCTATACCGAATATGGTGTTCTACGGTCCGTCGGGCGTAGGAAAAACAACGCTTGCATCAATTATCGCAAAAAAGACTCAGCGTACCCTGAGAAAGCTTAACGGTACGACCGCATCTACTGCCGATATAAAAAATATCGTCGCAGAGCTTGGCGGCTTTTCGGGGATGAACGGGATCCTTCTGTACCTTGACGAAATACAGTATTTCAATAAAAAACAGCAGCAAACTCTGCTTGAATATATCGAGAACGGCAGTATAACCCTTATCGCAAGCACAACGGAAAATCCGTACTTCTATGTTTACGGGGCAATACTCTCTCGGTCTACCGTGTTCGAGTTTAAACCGGTAGAGGCTGATGACGTAAAAAAAGCCGTTCTGAGAGCTGTCGATCACCTTAAAAAGGAATATGACGAGGACATCATCATAGAGGACGGCGCACTGAAAACTATTTCATTCGCGTGCGGCGGCGACGTAAGAAAGGCTATCAATGCCGTTGAACTGTCCTTTGTATCTACAAAGCCGACAAACGGAAAAAGAGTTTTAACACAGGAAACCGCCGAGGCGCTTACTCAAAAAAGCGCCGTGCGCTATGACCGCGAGGGCGACGAGCATTACGACCTTTTGTCTGCATTTCAGAAAAGTATGCGCGGCTCCGATCCGGACGCCGCAGTCCATTACCTTGCGAGGATACTGGCATCAAATGACCTGCCCTCTGCTTGCAGACGGCTTATGGTCTGCGCGTGCGAGGATGTAGGTCTTGCTAATCCGCAGATCATCCCTATTGTCAAGGCTGCTGTAGACGCCGCTATGATGGTGGGTATGCCCGAAGCGCGTATACCGCTTGCCGACGCTGTTATTCTGGTCGCATTGTCGCCGAAGTCAAACTCGGCATATATGGCGTATGACAGGGCTATAGCGGATATTAAAACAGGAAAGGCTTACGGCTTTCCCCGTCAGCTTCAGAATAAGCATTACGACGGCGAGGACGCAAAGCAAAAGGGGCAGCATTACCTTTACCCCCACGATTTCCCCGATCATTGGGTAGAGCAGCAATATCTGCCCGATAACGCAAAGGACTCCGTATACTACGAACCGGGTCACAACAAAAACGAACAGGCATATAAAGCCTATTGGGATAAAATAAAGGGAAGATAATAATGAAACAGGGCGATGTTAAAACAGGAAAAGTGAATATAGGCGGCGTAGAGATAAACGGCTATGCGTGTCTTGCGCCGATGGCAGGAGTAGCCGACAGAGCCTTCAGAGAGCTATGCGTGGGCTTTGGCGCGGCTTATGTCGTAGGTGAAATGGTAAGCAGCAAGGGTCTTGTATATAACAGCGAAAAATCGCGCGAGCTTTTGCATACCTCTGACGAAGAAAAGCCTGCCGCAGTACAGCTTTTCGGCTATGAGCCAAAGGTAATGGCAGAGGCTGCGAAAATAGCCATGGAATATTCTCCTGCAATAATAGACATAAATATGGGTTGCCCCGCACCGAAGATCGCAAACAACGGCTCCGGCTCTGCGCTTATGAAAAATCCTGAGCTTTGCGCCGAGATAGTCAGAGCAGTAAAAAATGCTGTTCCCGTACCGGTAACGGTAAAAATCCGGAAGGGCTGGGACAAAAACAGTGTAAACGCCGTAGAGGTCGCAAAGCTATGCGAGCAGGCAGGAGCAGGGGCTGTAACGGTACACGGCAGAACACGCGAGCAGCAGTACAATCCCCCTGTTGATCTCGAAATAATAAAGGAAGTAAAAAAGGCGGTAAAGATACCTGTTATAGGAAACGGAGATATATATACCGCCGAGGACGCTGCAAAAATGTTTGAAAAGACAAACTGCGATCTTGTAATGATAGGCAGAGGCGCCCTTGGTAATCCGTGGATATTTGCAGAGATAAACAGGCTTATCGGCTTCGACAAGCCTTCCCTGCCTGTCAGTATGGCGGAGAAGCTCTCTGTTATGCTGCGCCACGTTCAGACTATATGTCGTTACAAGGGAGAAGATGTAGGTATGAAGGAGG
>JAHKXX010000188.1 GCA_020627425.1 bacterium | reverse complement strand
CAGTTGGAGGGTTATCTATGCAGTCTGCTCAAATAATCATTATCAATGGGACGCTTCGAGAAATCGGAGCGTTTCTTCTTTTATCCCGAAGGGCGCATTTACTCACCACCCATAAAATGGGCGGTGGTACTGCTAAAGCAGGCGTGCGCTCTCCGAGGGTTGCGACTCCGTTAGAGCCTTGCCGAAGCTGCCACAGAGCCGTCACCTTCCGTGCGGTTGCCTATTCGACAACCGCATTTTCTTTTTATAAAAAAGAAACAAAAATACTGCCCGAAAGGCGTGATTTACAAGAATGGCGATTTATCATTTAGAAGCAAAAGTGATCGGGCGCAGCTCCGGCAGAAGCGCTGTCGCCGGATTTTTCATTATCCGTTGTGGTTGACTTCTGTGCTACAGTCGTCTCAGATTCATTTTTTGTAGCCGAAACGTTTGCAGACTGCATCGCCGTATCTGCCGTAGCTTTATTTGAATCGTCCTTTTTATCTTCTCCGCAGCCTGTGAGCATACAAGCACTCAATACAAACGCCGCAAAAACTATTATTATTCTTCTGATCAAGGTTACCTCCGTCACTTCCTGTTTGTAATGATCTTCATAAATAAGGCAATCTCAGCGGCGAGCGTAAACTGCCGCTGAGATTACAATAGATTTTTACAAAGTGGATTTACGATTTCGGGTTATACGGAACAAGCGGAAGTTCATCTTCTTCCAGTTTGCTGTTGCTAATGACATCCTCGGTCTGAAACTTGATGATTTCTAACTCAGCGCGATCATATTTTTCTTTGTTCATATTGATGCACATCCTTTCCGTTTAATTCTGGATGACGTTTGCGCCGTCTTCGATGGTAATGGTGCCGCAGGAGCCTTCAGTTCCTGCACCGATGGAATCGGAAGCGTTTTGACCCTTTGTCGCGGTGACCTGTGTGACAGTGTTGGCAATCGTGATATTGCCGCAGGATCCTTGATAGCCGCTTCCGATACCGGGGCTACTTTGACCGCCTATGGCTGTAACCGTACCACCGTTGATAGTGATGTTTCCGCAGCTTTCGAAACAATTGCTTCCGATACCGGCAGACATCGTACCGCCTGTAGCAGTAATGTTGCCGCCATTAATGACGATATCACCGCAAGAGGTACCGCCGATACCGCAGCCGTATTGGGTAGGCAAAGCATTGAGCGAGCCTTCACCGTCGATGATAAGAGTTTTATCTGCAGGAACATAAATGCCCGGATAATCTTGCCCGCCGCCCTTGAGGGTGTTTTCGCCCTCTAAGAGAATGGTCGCGTCGCCCAAGGCGGTAATGGCGGCATAATATGCTTTTGTGGTCAGGCAGGTAATATCCAGATTTCTGAGAGTAACAGTCGCGCCGTCAGCAACAGTGATCTTATAATTGCCGCCGAGCGTGCCGGTAAGCACGTCGCCGTCCTGAGCTTCATAGTTGCCGATCAGGGTGCCAAGGTCAACAATATTCTGAACCGGTGTGGGTACATTCGATGAGAAGTACTCACTTGATGTCTGCCAGTACAGATACAGTGCCTTTACAACATTCCGCAATTTTTTGTCTTGTGTATCATCGTCGAGGACATTTTTGCAATAGTTCAGCGGACTGTACTGAACGGTGCCGCCGCTTACTGCGAGTGTAAAGACGTTTCCGATGTCCGGCGCCTTTATTCCTCTGATACGGGCGATCTTATAATCGCCGGATTCTGCTGTTTTTACTTCGTAGCCCTCGCAGGAGAATTCAAGCTCAGAATCGCTCTTGAAGTAAAGTGAAAGAGTTATCTCGGATTTCAGCGAGAGGGTCGCACCCTCAAAGGTTGTTCCCTCGGGCAGATTTTTTATAACAGGCTCGGCAACATCAATTGTTACATCGTCGAGATTATCAAGCGTATCGGTCTTGTCAAAATACTCCTTCGCATATGCGCCGTATTGGAGCAT
>JAHKXX010000187.1 GCA_020627425.1 bacterium | reverse complement strand
TCCTTTCGATTCGTCTGTCGGATACAACTGTACTTGACTATATTCGTTATGCTGCTAAGTATTTCATTTTGACACAACAAAAATTCTTATGGAAGGAGAAACAAGTTGAGAAAAAGCAAAAAACAGCGAAAGAATAACAAAGGACGTTCTGTTCAGGAGTTATTCGGTATAAAGACGTTTACAAAGAATGGTTTGCTTGTCGGAAAACACACGCTTGTGTTCTTTAGCGTAGCGCCGACAAACGTATCGGTATTGTCATATGAAAATATTGACTTGAAGATTCAGCGGCTTATGATGATTCTGTCGGCTGTACCCGATATCGAAATATCCTGCACCGACGCCGCGGAATCCTTCGACACTAACAAAACTCATCTTCTAAACCGTATTGAGAAGGAAGATAACGAGAAGGTCAGAAAAATACTACAGAAGGATTACGACTTTATTGACAACATCAACCTTGAGACTTCAACGTCCCGACAGTTTATGTTTGTAGTCCGCTGTAAAACGACAAGCGAGGATCAGGTGTCAACAGTCGCAAATCGTGTTGAAAAAATCATCACGGAGCAAAATTTCGATATTAAGCGCCTTGACAAAGCTGATATAAAAAGAGCCCTCACCGTATATTTCGACGCTTCGCTGAACGGCGAGCTCATCCCCGATATTGACGGTTTGCAGTACGTCGGAGGTGAGAGTAATGAATAAGAAAAAACTCGCAACAATCGCGGTAATTGCGGTTTTTGTGGTTGTAATTGTAATCTGCTTTGTTTCGGTTGTTAAAGCACCTATTGAGGAAAGCATAGCGGATAATGAATTATCTAAGCTGAAAGAAAAGGTTACTGTTTCAACGAGTAAAACAGAGCCGACTGCTGAAAAACAGTCCGATGTTATTATCCCGAATGAAAGCTCAAACACAACCGAGCCGTCTCAGCAGCCAACGCACAGCGTGGATGAACTGCTCGGCATGAACAAGGAATGCTATGCGTGGATAAGCATTAAGGATACACGCATCAGCTATCCGGTTATGCATACGCCGAGCGAACCTGATAAATATCTTAACAAGAACTTTTACGGTCAGACAAGCTCAAGCGGCGTTCCGTATATGGACGCAAGGTGCAATGACGACAGCGATAACAAAATCATATTCGGTCATCATATGAACTACGGCTCAATGTTTTCAGACCTTTGTAATTACACAAGAAGAATGTACCGCGACTCGCATCAGGATATTGTCCTCGAGACACATAAAGAGCGAGAGGTGTATAAGGTGTTTGCAGCCTTGCGAGTTAAAGCCGATGACTATTGGTACAACTTTATTACAGCGGAAACGGAGAAGAAGTATGATAAGAAAATATCATATGCCATCGACCATTCGCTGTATAAGACGCGGATAGTGCCAAAGTTCGGACAGAAGCTCTTAACGCTCTCCACCTGTATGGGCAGTAACAGAGATGACAGACTTATAGTTATTGCCGTGAAACAATAACATAGAATAATCAGTCGTTTGTAACAGCAAACGGCTGATTTGCCTTCTGCTGTTACAACGGAAACAGGAGGTTTTATGAAACTTTTTAGAAGAAAGCCCAAAGAGCTGACCGCGGAACAGAAAGAAGAAATATACACAAAAGATTTCTTTGATATGATCCTGCCCGCGACAATCAGCTTTAAGGCGAATTATATAATCGTCGGCGACACCTATCGTTCTGTATGGGCGGTAACGGAGTACGCGCCGTCTACCGAGGAACAGGCGATATTGGCAAACCTCGCCGATAAGAACGGAGTAACACTCCGTATATACCACAGGCTTGTAGAACCGCTCGAGCAGAGAAAGATTCTGCAGAACGCCGAGCGAAAGAACAAGCTGAAAGCAACAGGTAACGACGTGAGCGAAAGCATTGAGGCACAGGGCAACCTGCAGGACGTTACCGCGCTTGTCTCAAACACGCAGCGCAGTAAAGAAGTGCTTCTGCATTGTGCCGTGTTTATTGAGTTGAAAGCAAAGAGCCACAAAAAGCTCCGTGAGCTTCAGACTGAGATTGACATGGAACTCGCGCGTACAAAAATAAAGGTGGATAAACTCACGCTAAGACAGAAGGAAGGGCTGCTGTCGGTAACGCCGATAGGTTTAAATATGTTCGGCAGTCAGTTTGAGAGAGTTCTGCCCGCGTCATCTGTCGCGAATATGTATCCGTTTAACTTTTCGGGCAAAACCGATCCCCACGGATTCTATATCGGCAGAGATAAGTACGGCACGAATATCCTCGTTGACTTCGACAGACGAACCGAAGATAAAACGAACTCAAACGTCCTCATCCTCGGCAACAGCGGACAGGGTAAATCTTATCTGCTGAAACTTCTACTCACCAATATCCGTGAAAGCGGTAAAGCCTTAATCTGTCTTGATCCGGAATCCGAGTATGAGGATTTAACAAAAGCACTCGGAGGCTGCTATATTGATTTTATGAACGGACGGTACAAAATCAATCCGTTAGAGCCGAAGGATTGGGGAACATCAGACGGCGACATCGACGAGAACACCCCTAACGCATTCAAGCGTGTAACCAGGCTCAGTCAGCATATTGCGTTCCTCAAAGACTTTTTCAGAGCGTATAAGGATTTCACTGATGAGCAGCTCGACACTATTGAGATTATGCTCATGAAGTTATACAGGAGATTCGGTATTGATGATTTTACCGACTACGAAAAAGTGAACTCCTCGCGTTTTCCTATTATGAATGACCTTTATGACATCTGCGAGGAAGAATACAAAACCTTTGATGAAAAAGCGGTTGACGTATATAACCGAGAAACACTCCGTCAGGTTTGTCTCGGACTGTACTCTATGTGCAAGGGAGCTGAGAGCAAATACTTTAACGGGCATACAAATATTGATGACGATAAATTTCTATGCTTCGGAGTCAAGGGCTTACTTGATACTAACCGCAGGCTCAAAGACGCGATGTTATTCAATATTCTTTCGTATATGAGCAACAAGCTCCTCGGAGTCGGAAACACTGTAGCGTCAATTGACGAGCTGTATCTGTTCCTCACAAACAGAACGGCGATTGAATACATCAGAAACGCTATGAAACGCGTTCGCAAAAAAGAATCCGCGGTAATTCTCGCCAGTCAAAACATTGAGGATTTCTTGATGCCGGACGTAAAAGAATTG
>JAHKXX010000186.1 GCA_020627425.1 bacterium | reverse complement strand
TGCTTGACGCTGCTTTGATGTGAGAATAAGTGTATTTGTCTTTTCTACTTGGTGTATCACACTAAATCGCGTTACTAGCACCTATTCCAAAACACCCAGAATTATTTTACACCAACGGAGTGCCTCCGCTGTCGATTCGCGCACTCGGGTTGACTGTGCCGCCGACTTTATTGGCACGCGTACAAGTCCGGTTTATTGTCCCTCTTTGTCCGCGCCGTACCGCACTGGGCGGCACTTGACGCTGCTTTGGAGTGAAGAAAGTATTATTTTTCTACTCTAACTTATTATCCCCAATTGTCAATTCACACTCGTGTTCATTATGTATCAGTCATTCTTTAGGTTTTTAAAAAAACAAAGCCGAAAGCAACTTGACTGCCCCCGACTTTGTTGTGCATTTTTTGTTTTTCAGCGCTCTGTCAAAAGACACTTTTTGCCGGTCTGCCGTCGGCAGCTTTTCAGCCTTTGTCCTTATGTGCCATAGCGATCTTTTCTATAGTTTTTCTTCTTATCATTTTTCCGCCTATAGATACATATTCCTCCGGATCTCCCTTTGAAAGAGAAACGAGAGTCTCATAGTCAAGCTTCTCAATGGGATCCTCTTCTATGCTCCTGCGCTTTTCCTCTTCCTTTCGGAAAGGCTCTATAACTGTTTTCTCAACGGTATTGTAAGTATTGAATACTATAATATAGCTTATGAATACCGGTAAGCCCAGAGCTATAAGCAATGCCGCAGTGCATATCGAGGCTATAGGAGAACCTGTAACAATTATAATACTGAACATCGCTATAAAAACCAAAAAGAGTGAAAGCAGGGTCTTCAGATGACCAAAAAAACCGGCTCCTAAAAGAAGAACAGAGTTTTTTATTACCCTTGATATTTTTATATCGACCGTCGCAGCCATAACATTCATACTAAACTGAAGCATAAGAAAAACCAGTACAAGAAATATGCTCATTATGAGACTTAATATCATTATCGGCTCGGTGTTTACAGCCTGATAAAACATAAAGCTTATGCTAAAGCCAAGAGCAACTATATATACTATAACAGAGTTTATCAGAGAAAAAACAATATTTTCCTTAAATGCAGCAAAAAAATCCTTCGCAGGCTTCAATTCTTCACCGAGCACTGCTTTCTTGCATACATATGCCAGAGCAGGAAACAGCAGAGCAAATATAAAAAAGGCAATATTTATTACAAATATGCTTGTGCCGCCTGTAAGATACATTTCAAGTGCAACAGATCCGCCGCAGAGCAAAAGCGGTATAGCAACAAACAGATTTGTTATAAACAGCCTTTTGTAGGCTCTGCCGAGATTTGTAAAGAATTTTTTCAGCGAGTATTTTTTATTTTCCCCGGTCATTAATATATCACTTCCCTAAAATCTGAATATCCATGAAAAGCAGAAGGACATAAGCGAATCTACAATAGCACAGACAGCGCAGAGTGCAAGGTAAATAAGCATAGACCTAAGATAGTTTTTCATTTTTATATAACGGTCATCATCAACAGAATTTTTTCTGAATAAAAAAAGAATCGAAAAGGAATTTTTCATTGACTCCTTTGTTGCAGAAATAATGATCATCGCACCAAAGAGAACCCCCGGCAGGATAATAAGCACATTATAAAAAAAGCCGTACGCTCCGAAGGAGCTGTATAGAAAACCACCCGCCAGACCGTAGCCGTAGCCTCTGAAAAAAGGAAGAGCTATACAAAGAACACCGCCCCACGGAGAGGTGCCGAGCAAAAGCTCTGCAAAAATAAAAACAGTGAGAGAAGCAAGCGATGAGATAAAGGGATAAAAAAACGCATATGTCGTTTTGATATCGTAGTTTGTCCTGAGCAAAAAATCAAGCCTGCTGCAAAGCTGCTTGTCAGCAGAGCCCGAATTGATTGCTCCGAAAACAATGCCTCCGACAAACACAAGAAATAGCAGCAGGGTCGGCGAATACTTTTTAAGCGTGCTCCTGATGTTGGTTTTTATAGGATATACAGCCAGATAATTTTTCATATTTTTACTCCCTGTTCTGTAAGACGATTGAATAGTGTTTTTAATAACTATGAATCAGAGAGCGTAAATATGAAATATACATTTAACCGCAGAACAAGCACTGTATGGAATGTGAAATACGCAATGTGTAAGCAAAACCAACTTTTTTACTTCAAGACAGCACGAGTGCCGCCTTGTGCGGCACGACGCGGACGGCACCGTACAACAAACCAAACTCGTACGCGTGCCGAGAAGATAGGGGTAACAACAATTCGGATACGCGAATTGGGTGCAGCGGCACGCTGCCGGCACGACGCGGAGAAAGAGGGACAATAAACCGGACTTGTACGCGTGCCAACAAGGTAGGCGGCAACACCAATTCGAGTGCGCGAATTGACAGCGCAGGCACTGCGCCGGTTGCAAATCGGGTAAATATGTTATATAATAGAGTAAAATCATCGTCTGAAGGAGGAAATCAAAATGAGCGAACAGAATAATCCAAAGAATCCGGTAATAATGCAGGAGCGTAAACGCTGGGGATTTTTCGGAATACCGTGGACCTTCACAAAATATACACTTACATCAAAAAAGCTTATCGTTTCAAAGGGTCTGTTAAAAACAACAGTAAACGAGATACTTCTTTACCGCGTGGTAGATATGACATACACCAGAACACTGTTTCAGAAATTATTCGGAACAGGAACTCTGGTAGTATATGCTCATGATAAAACCTGTGCCGAGCTTGAAATAAAGAACATCAAGCATAGCGAGGATTTTAAAGAAAACCTGTCCGAGGCTGTAGAAAAAGACAGACTTCGTATGAAAATGCGCCAAAGCGAGCTGATAGATGCGGACGGCGGCGATGTAGATATAGGCGACGATTTATTTTGATAAAAAACTTTTTTACAGTGGGAAGCTTTTTCCCACTGTTTTTTAGTTTACTGCCTTTAAGAGTTCTTCTGTTTTGTCGGTTTTTTCCCAGCTTACTCCGAGATCTTCTCTTCCCATATGTCCATAAGCCGCAAGCTTTCTGTAGATAGGAGCGTTCAGCTTCAGTGCGCTTATGATAGCGCCGGGTCTGAGATCAAACACCTTTTTTACTGCCTCGGACAGCTTCTCGTCCGAAACCGTGCCGGTACCAAAGGTGTCTACAAGTACAGAAACGGGTCTTGCAACACCTATAGCATATGAAAGCTGTAGCTCACACTTTTTTGCGAGTCCGGCAGCAACAATATTTTTCGCAACATATCTTGCGGCGTATGCTGCGCTTCTGTCTACTTTTGTTGGATCCTTGCCGGAGAAGGCTCCGCCACCGTGGCGTGAATATCCGCCATAGGTATCAACGATGATCTTTCTCCCTGTAAGACCTGTGTCTGCAACGGGTCCG
Source organism: bacterium (assembly GCA_020627425.1). Taxonomy (GTDB): domain Bacteria; phylum Bacillota; class Clostridia; order Oscillospirales; family Acutalibacteraceae; genus UBA1213. The sequence goes on along the minus strand of JAHKXX010000186.1, from coordinate 1,571 downwards.
CCTACTACGAATCTTCCGGTGGGATTTACAAGTATTCTTGTGTCTTTATCCATCAGCTCGGACGGAACAGTAGGCTCTATGACATATTTGATAAGATCCTTCCTGATCGTTTCCACGGTAACACTGTCCGCGTGCTGGGTAGAGATAAGTATCGTATCTACTCTGACGGGCTTGTCGTCTACATACTCAACAGTGACCTGAGTCTTGCCGTCGGGACGCAGATAGCCGATGGTCTTTTCCTTGCGGACATCGGCAAGCTTTTTTGCAAGTCTGTGGGCAAGCGAGATAGGCAGCGGCATCAACTCGGGTGTTTCGTCACACGCAAAGCCGAACATAATGCCCTGATCTCCTGCGCCTGTTCTCTCGAAAGAGTCCTTATTTCCGTCACGGTACTCCATGGAAGCATTGACTCCGCGCGATATATCGGGAGACTGGGAATTTATAGACGATATTACGGCACAGGTATTGCCGTTAAAGCCACATTCGGGATTATCATAGCCTATTGAATTTATTACATTTCTTGCGATCTTATCGACATCAACATAGCAGTCGGTGGTTATCTCGCCCATTATGTGGATTAGTCCCGTAGTAGCGGTCACCTCGCACGCAACATGAGCAGCAGGATCCTTCTTTATGATAGCATCAAGCACTGCGTCAGAGATCTGGTCGCACAGCTTGTCCGGATGTCCCTCTGTTACTGACTCAGAGGTGAATAAATATCTTGACATTTTTTTCTCTCCTTTGTTTTTTCATATACTCTGTAAATAGTAAAAGCTCTGTCTTTAAACGGATCTTAATTTCAGATACTGCTTTGAATGAAGCGTGTCGTTGTCCGCCTTGACGCAGATCTCAAAATCTCCCCTGTCACGAAGCTTATATTCTGCTTCCTTTTTGTTGATTCCCTTATCTATTGTGATCCATTTCTTTTCTCCGCTTTTACGGATAAAATATCTGAAATTCAGATCCTGTGCGTCGGAATCAGTTTCTGCGGTGACCCTTATTACGGACGACTTTTTTATTTCCTCCGAGGAAAGTGTGCATCTGAGATCAAGATTAGCCTTTACGGTAAAGCTGAGTGTTTTTTCGCTGATATGACCGTTTGAGTCCTTTATCTTGACCTTTAATTCGTAATCGGTTATATAATTCGGAGTGTACTCAAGCACGGACTGCGCGCTGTAATCGGCAAGGCGTATCCATTTGTCCGAACCGCCCCTTTTTATATAATAAGCGTATGTGTACGGCTCTGCTCCCCCGGTAGAAGAGCTTTCTACCGTAAGAGCCTCCTTGTAAACAACACATTCGGGAGAAAGCACCGAGGTATTGATAAATGCCTTGCGGATAGTAAACGGTATATTCATAGCTCCGGAAAAATTACCCTTGAAATTAAGTCTTGCGACCGCTTTTCCGGGGTTTACGTTATTTGTATAAACAACGTCATAATCAGTACCCTCCGTAAGAGTGATCTCTCCGAATTTTACGGCAATAAGCATAGTTTTCGGTTCGCCGTTGTATTCAAATTCCGTGTTATCTGCATAGAATGAAAGGGTCTTTGCCTGTACCGGCTCTATCTC
>JAHKXX010000185.1 GCA_020627425.1 bacterium | reverse complement strand
TTACGGCTCCGCTCTGAAATAGATATTATTATTTTATTATTCGATTACATATAGTAGAAAAGGCATACAGACTTGCTGCCACTCTGAAATAGCGAGAGCGGCGCCCTGAGCGCCGTGACGCGGACGGTACAGTACAATAGACCCAACTCGTACGCGTGCCAATAATGTAAGGACTCAACCAATCAGAGTGCGCGTGTCGACAGCGGAGGCACTCCGCCGCGTGCCAGAAAAGTAGACGGTAACGAACACTACAGTGCGCGAATCGCCCCCGGCGGCTCGCCGGCTGCGCCGGGGAGGGACATATTTTCTATTGCAGAACGCAGCTTTGGATTTTTTATCATAAAGTGGATAGACGGAGATTTGTTCTTTTCTATGAGGACCCACTTTCCGTAGCAGATGTATATCTGTATGTTCCTGAAGATAGGAGAGTTGTTCCTTATTACATTAAAACCTTTGTGAGTTTCGGCATATTTCTCGGTTTCGTCAAGATGTGCCTTGTACTCGTCATAGGTGTATGTAATGTCGTACTCGCAAAATATCTCTGACAGCGAAACCGATACCGGGAATCTTTTGTACTCCTCCTCGGTGAGCCACGCTATTTCTGCGGTTACGTGATTCTTTTCAAGTACGTTTTCGACTATAAGCCTCTTTTTGGATATATAATTCTTTATTTTGACCTGTGTGTCTGCGTCTATACCGTGCCTGATGAGAATTGAATCAAGCAGATCATCGCTTATTGTCCATATAGGAGGCGACGAGAGAATAGCTCTACGGTCTCCGTCACTGCTCGGAGATTTTGACAAAACAGCCTGAAACTCTTTCTCGTTCTTTTTGGTGTATATCTTCATTAAGGGCAGCGCCGTATTTAAAAGGTCATACGACATCCTGCGGTAAAAACGAATGTCGTCGGGCTTTGTGGAAAGATAGTATATGCCGTTGTGCTGGTGACCGCTTATGGATAAACCCACAAGCACACAGTTGCCGGAGGTTTTCAGTAAATGCATAAATGAATTGTTCTGGGCGCTTTTCAGATAGTACGGCTCTATCTGTCCAGTCATATACAGAGGTATCCAGCTTTCAAGACCGATCATCATTTCGTCAAACGGTCGGCTGACATCATGTATCTGCTTGAACGTAAGCCCCTTTCTCAGCATAAGCGAAAGCCCGTATATCCACTTTTTGGAAAAGTCTCTGTCACGCGCCATCTCCATCAAAGGCATATCACTGTACAGCACAGCCGCATCATCCGACTTTCCGAGTATGGTGGCATCCATAAACTCCAGCTCGGCAGCCTTCATCTCGTCAATACCGTAATAAAGCGACGAGGTATCTACTCTGGGCATAACAGGGGGCTGTTCTATATCAGTAAACCTTATGCCGCTTATGTATTCATCAATATTAAAGTTGTCTACAGACTGTAAGTATGTAAAAATAGCCCCGGGGGAATTATCCTTGCCGATAAGCCAGTTAAATAGCTCGTCAGCCAAAAACTTCTTGTCACGCAGCTTCTCAGGCGTACTGCCTATCAGCACCGATATAGGCACCAGATCGGTGGGGCTTGAGTGGTGCCGCGAGGTAAAATCCGCCACGGAAGTGGCAAAGGTATAAAGATTTGACGGTCTGCGCTGACCGCTTCTGATCCGTGAAATATACGATGCGTCATAGTTTATATCAGTTGCCAAATCGGAAATCCTTATAGACAACACATTGATAAGAGCATTCAGATTAGTGCGAAAGCGCTCAAAATCTCCGTTATTCATAAGCGCAGAGGAGAAGCTTTTATAAACAGAGTCGCGTGTGATATTCAGTATTCCCTTATCCTCCGCCATCATATAGATGGCGTCTGCGAGCGCATTGGTGTTCTTGCCCTGCTTGGGAGTACGGACACCGCTGCAATAGCGGTTGACTGTTGCTCCGGACAGACCGCTTTTCTGAGCCAGATCCGACTGATTGCAGTCAAGCTCTTTAAGATAGTAATTCAGCAATTCACTAAAGTTCATAATCTCATCCCCTTTTTATGTGCTATTTTTTCGCCTCGTACCGCACGGACGGTCATCCCTTAAAACCGACCGGACAAACGTTTTTTTGGGGCTGTTAATTAAAAGCTTTGCTTAGGGCAAGCAAAGGCAAGCCATAGGCTTGCTTTGTGGTTATCTGATCCCTTACTATTATTTTATCATATTTATTCTGAAAAAAAACGGATTTCCGATTTGTCATTGACAATTTTAAAAGCTTTGTTTTAGGCAAGCAAAGAGGCTTAGGCTTGCTTTGTGGTTATGTAGAAATAAAGCCGGGGCATTTTATCCACCCCGACTTTACAGGTCATATTAAAAGCTTTTGCTTTTGTGGCTATTCTGTTGTTGTTTCTGCACTTTCTTCGGGGGTGCTTTCCTCGGTAGTCTCACTGCTGTCGACAGGCTCCTCCTGCGAAGGCTCGTCCGTAGTCTCCGACTCATAGCTTTGCTCGTCAAGGCTGCTCTCTGCCGGTTCCTCGACGCTCTCCTCATCATAATCATAGCTGCTTTCGTCCGCAGCACTGCTCTCTGCTGCTTCATCACTGCTCTCGACAGGCTCTTCGCTGCTTTGAACGATCGGCTCCTCACTGCTTTCTGTAGCATAGCTTTCAGACTCGGTAGCTTCGGTATACGTTTCCTCCGGCTCGGTGTATTCGACCTCACTGCTGATCTGAGACGATACGGAGGATGAACTCTGTACTCTGCTGTGAGTACCCGACGCACCCGGTGCACGGTTCCCTGATGTAAGGATAAATGCCAGAACTATTCCTACTATTATAACTGCGATTATAAGAGCGGTTATAATTATGGTAAGGCTTACACTGCTTTTTGATTTTTTATCGCTGTCGTTATCGACATATCCGTCCTCAAGCCTTTTTTTGCACGCAGGACATACAGCACTGTCATACGGTATCTCTGCGCCGCACTCGGAACAGATCTTCTTTTTTACCGTGTTTTTTTCGGCAGGCTTATTCATAGACTCTATTTCCTGACTTATATCAAATTCCTGCGTACTGTCCTTGTCATTCTTTTTAACAGGCTTTTTATGCAGATCCCGGGGCTTTTTTTCCTCCGGCGTCTTCGTGTCCTCGTTCTTGTGGTAAAGCTCACCGATCTGCGGTATTTTTTTAGCGTCCCCGTGTATATCATCAGAGCTGCTGTAAACTACATCCTCATCCTTTATTTCGTACTCTATAAGCTTTGCTCCGCATTTGTTGCAGAACACCGACTCGTCCGAAAAACTTGAGGCACACTTTGGACAGAGCTTTTTCATAGTATCACCATCTTTTTTATTAATTTATCTGCTGTTAATATAGCTGCCGAGAATATCTATACTGTCCTTGATATTCTGATGATCGCCGATATTCAGCATTACCTGATAGGAATCGCCGGTTTCGGCACTGTACCAGTCGCACTCGTCAAAGCTTGTGCGGATCTCTCCGCCCTCGCCGAACTCGTAGCCATAGGTAGCATAAATTGTGTTTATCAGTAACTGAGCCTGATCCTCGGTAAGACCCTCGGGCGATATAGCTTCGCCGGAGCCTTCCATGGATTTTATAATGTCGTGAGCCGCATTGAGGGTATCCTTGTCGTAGCTTGCCGAGTCCGAAGAGAATATTGACGCCGCTTCTATCGTACCGCCGGCGTAGCTACTCTCCTGACTGCTCTCTTCACTGCTCTCAGTGCTGCTTTCCTGACTGCTTTCGGTGCTGCTTTCTACACTGCTTTCGGACTCTGTGTCTGACTGTACAGAGCTTTCTACGTTGGACTGCTCCGGTGTTTTTCCGGCTACTACAGTAACTATTACCGACACATAATTTGTCGGATCACTCGTCGAAAACGCCTTTACATCACATATACCCGGCATAATACCCGTAACAGTACCGTTTGGGTCAACCTTTGCGATCTTTTCGTTTACCGAACTGAAATTATAGTTTTTCAGAGATACCGCGCTGCCGTTTTCGGAGAGCGTTATCTGCTGAGTGGAGCCTACGGTAAGCGTCATGCTTGCAGGTGACGCAGACAGCTGCGATACAGAGCTTTCCGCTGTACTTTCCGGTGTACTGCTCTTGCTCGGTGTGCTGTTATTGCAGGCAGTAAATGAAGCGCACATACACACAGCCAAAACCAACATTAAAATCTTCTTCATAAGATCCTACCCTTCTTCATATCCTGAATATTTTAAAAAATGCGCCGAATCCGCGCACTATATCTTTATATATTATATCATAGCTTCTGCCGCCGTCAAATGACATCGGGGCTGTCCTTTTTGTACCAATTCACAGTCACAAGCTCCGGCTTCATGGATGAGCAAGGTCTTGTTTCCTGATGGGTAAAGACAAAGCCGTTTTTGCGGATAACGGAATTGCTGCCGATGTTTCTTTCATCTGCCTCGATAAGAACGGTAACAAAGCCTTCGGAGAAAAGGTACTGTGTCATAGCGCACAGCGCTTCGGTCATATAGCCTCTGTTCCAGTAGTTCCGCCCGAGAACATAGCCTATTTCCGGCTTACCGTCAATATAACCCACAATGTCTATCATACCAATAAGCTCGCGTGTTTCCTTAAGCTCGATACCGTAGCGGTAGCACGCAGGGTCATCATATTCCTTCAGCCACATTGAGACGATATATGCCGTTGTTTCTACATTCTGATGAGCATTCCACGTCACATATTTTGTTACCTCTTCATCGCTTGCCCAACATTCAAATATCCTTTTGCTGTCTTCCGCCTTTATTCTGCGAAAGCTCAGTCTCTTTGAATCAAATTCCTTCATTTTTACTCACCTTCTCTTTATCAGTGGTAATCATAGCCAAGTTCTTTTAAAAGTCCCCGGCATCCCCGGACTATATCGGAGTATGTACGATCGAAATTACCGAAATACCACGGGTCTGCGATACTGCCGCCTCCTGCAAAGTCCAGCAGCAGCGTGAGCTTGCTATCGGGGTCGGAGCCGATTATCCTTTTTGCATTCCTCATATTTGTATTGTCCATACAAATCAGCCAGTCGTAGCGGTCGTAGTCAGCTTTTGTAAGCTGCACGGCGCGTTTGCCCTCGCAGGAGATACCGTGTTTTGCAAGCTCTTCGCGCGCCGGCGGATAGACCGGGTTTCCCACATCTCCCCATATCTCTTCCCTGCTCGTAGCGGAGGATGCTATATAGAAATCCTTTTCTGCGCCAAGCTTTTTTACCATATCTTTAAGTATAAACTCTGCCATAGGGCTGCGGCAAATATTGCCGTGGCAGATGAACATTACTTTTATCATATAAAATTCCTTTCGCGCGTGCTCGCACAGAGCAAATCGCGCTCAACTTTTATTATCCTAATCAACTTTATGTCGCGTATTGAGCTTTCTCCGAGCCTTACATACGAATACTAATGCATTTAGCATAATTCAAGTGGAATTGACAGCGGAGGCACTCCGCCGTTAGTAGTAGAATAGTAGTAAAAACCGGGGGTTTTACTACTAAGGGGTTTTCGTTGCAAAATAAACCAGTGTGTGTAACGCTATTATATCATAGAATTGCTGCTCACGGCTACCCTTTTTCGCATTTTGCAGAAGAAAATGTCCCGCCGTAGCAGGGCTTTGAAATAATCAGTCAGGATACATTTCTATTTCGTGCCGTATTTCCTTTTCAAAGACAAGACGATGATATAACGACTGCATATCAGCTTTTTTGTTATCAAGAAAAATAATCAGCTTTGCACCCTTGTCCTGAATTTCTTCAAGAAACTTGTAAAAGTCGAAATTATAATCATCTTCCGTCAAACCTTTTGTAAATTCATCATTGAAATCATATCCGGATGAATCGAATTCAATGACTGTATCATTATTTTCGATCTGTCTTTTGATTTCTCCAATAGAAAGTTTTTTGTTATATGAACGTATCATCTTGATATATGAAAGCATGTTTTCATCTTTTGTAATTTTAACTGTTACTATCACAAGAATTTCTCCTTTACAGAACCTCTTTTTCTTGATTATACTACACCCACCCCGCCCACGGCTACCCTTTTTCGGATTTTTACAAAACAAAATGCAGCCCGGCACAAGTTAAGGCAACACCGCACAAAGACCGCCTGTCGGCTTTGCACGCCATCTTTCGGCAAATTTTCCGTCATTTTCGCCAAAATCTCCTTGAAATACGTCA
>JAHKXX010000184.1 GCA_020627425.1 bacterium | reverse complement strand
GAGTTTCGCGCTCTGCGGAGCGCGACCAGAGGCTCTGCCTCTGGACTCCGCCGCCTTTGTAAAGGCGGGCGAAACTTTTATTTTTTTAACATTGAGTCTACACTCAAAACCAGCGTCAAGTGCCGCCCTGTGCGGCACGGCGCGGAGAAAGAGGTACAATAAAACCAACTTGAGACGGTGCCTTGCAGTCGGCGGTAACAAGAACCAGCCACGCTCCGGCGTGCCGTGCACGCCCTTGCCGCCGTGCGGCAAGAGAGAGTTGACTGCGGAGGCACTCCGCCGCCGGAAAATTTTGTTGTTTTGCTTGTAAATTCCATCCTCTTGTGTTATAATAATTGTTGAAAGTTCCGAAAGGAGAATTGATATGTACGATAAGATACTAACCTCCCTCTCCTATGGTATGTTTGCTATAGGTACCAAGGGAGAAAGAATGCCCAACGCCTGTATCGTCAATACGGTAGTACAGATTTCCTCGCTGCCTATGACAGTTGCCGTAAGCATCAACCACAGCAATTATACAAACGAATGTATAAAAAAGAACGGCGAGTTTACAGTCAGCGTGCTGTCCGAGAATACCTCCGGCGCTGCTATCGGCGCTCTCGGCTTTACCTCGGGCAGAGAAAGCAACAAGCTTGATAACGTGCGCCATAAAATACTCCGCGAGGGCGCTCCCGTTATACAGGAGGACATCTGCTGCTGGTTTTTGTGCAGGGTAGTCAATACCGTTGAGACCGTTACCCATACTATCTTTATCGCAGAGCCGATAGCCGGCAGCGAGTCGATAAAGGGCAAGCCTATGACCTACGATTTCTACAGAAACGTAATAAAAGGCAAGTCGCCAAAGTTCGCCCCGACATATATAGAGGAACGGGAAGAAAAAGGCGACACATACATATGTACTATCTGTAAGTACGAATACAATGATCCCCTTATCCCGTTTGAGGAGCTTCCCGAGGACTGGGTTTGTCCGATATGCGGAGCGCCTAAATCAGTATTTAAAAAAGAGGAATAAATCACCCTTCTGTTACACTGATATTCTATCACACACGCAGATCGATGTCAAGCAAACTTGACAAAGTTTCCTATAAACTTGACAGGTTTTTTCAATCAGATAAAATAATTATCTCCATCACAGTTTTTTCATTGTATGGAGTAAATACCATAAGTAAAAGCAGGTGAAAAGAAAATGAACATATCGGAAGTTCAAAGCGAAATCAAAAAACTAAAAAAAGAAAACGACATTTGTATACTGGCGCACAGCTATCAGACCCACGACATTGTAGAGATCGCCGATTTTACGGGTGACTCATATGCCCTGAGCAAGCTTGCAAAAACAACGAAAAACAAAACCGTAATAATGTGCGGCGTTCGGTTTATGGCAGAAACCGTAAAAATGCTTTCCCCCGAAAAAAAGGTAATACTGTCAAACCCCACAGCAGGCTGCCCTATGGCGGAGCAGTTCGATATAGATACCATAAACAAAATAAAACAGCAGCACCCGGGTATCACCGTGGCTGCCTATATAAACACTACTGCAAGGCTAAAAACCGTGTGCGATATCTGCGTTACCTCGTCGTCGGCACTAAAAATAATCAGCGCCCTTGACAGCAAGGACATTCTTTTTATACCCGATATAAACCTCGGCACATATATAAAAAACAAGCTGCCGGAGAAAAACATAATGCTGCTTGACGGTGGCTGCCCCGTACATTCATCAATTGATGTCAGCGAGGCTATAGAAAAGAAGAAGGCACATCCTGAGGCACTTTTGCTGGTACACCCCGAGTGCAGACCGGAAATAAGCGAGATAGCGGACTATGTAGGGTCTACCTCCGGTATAATGGACTTTGCAAAAAACAGCAGCAGCAAGGAATTTATAATAGGGACAGAGGCGAGCATAGTCGCTCATTTACAGTATGAATGTCCTGACAAGCGCTTTTATGCTATGTCGGACGCCCTTGTCTGCAAGGATATGAGAGCCACTACTCTTGTAGATGTATTAAACTGCTGTAAGGGCGTCGGCGGAGAAGAAATAACCTTGGACAGCGACACCATAAAAAAGGCAGTAAAATGTATAGACGCTATGATCTCTCTCGGCGGATGAATCTATACACACTTAGTGTAAAATTTAATCAGCAAAAGCCTGCGGCGCGGCAATAAACCGAAGCTGATCCCAAAGCAGAGTGCGAATTGACTGCGGAGGCACTCCGCCGCGAGTTGACTGCCCGGGCACCGGGCTATACAAATTTCAACAAATATCTATTTACATTTTTGTATTATTATAGTATAATATACATACAATAATTAAATGAGGTGATAAAAATGCAGAATAATGACAAAAAATGGATATTCATAGGCATTGGCATAGCTGCCGCTCTTGCTGCTGCACTTACAGCTGTGTTTACTCTAAAAAATATTGTAAACAAGAGGCTGGCTGCCGTTGTTGACGAGGAAGATATTGATTTTGACTTCACCGATGACGCTGCCGATACCGAAGCAGAGAAAGCTGAGGAGGAAGCTACGGCTTCTGAGGAGAAAAAAGAGGAAGAATAATTTCCCCAAAAACATCATCTGTTAAAAACCGGGACTGTACTGGCTGTACAGTCCTGTTTTTTGTCATATCGGCACTCTCCCCAAACGTATAATTGATATGGGGTGATACAAATGAATACAATTATCTATACCGTAAAAAAAGGTGACACTCTCTATTCAATAGCCAAAAAGTATGGTACAACAGTCAGCGTCCTTGCAAGGTACAACGGAATAACAGATCCGGACGTACTGAGTGTTAACACCGTGCTGAGGATACCCGTAGAGAACGACCCGGAGGACGAAAAACAATACATCGTCCAAAGCGGCGATACCTTGTACAAGATTGCAAGAGAATACGGAGTAAGCGTGACGGATCTTATAAACCTGAACCGTCTTACCTGTCCGGACAAGCTCTATCCGGGTCAGGTAATTAAAATAGGCTAAAGCCTGCCGTTCGTCAAAAAGCTGAACAGCTCTGCTATTTTAAATCCGATACGGTAGTTTTCGGAATTGGTTATAAGCTCCTCCTCGTTTTTTCCGAGAGACTCAAGACTGCTGTCATCAGCAGCACCTATGCACAGCGACGGAAACAAAACACACCACCAGTTATGTCCCTGTCCGCTGCCTATAACTATTCTTACCGTGTCATATGTTCCCGCAGGCAGGGTAAAGCTTTCGTAGATACGCGTATCAAAGCTCATTTTTGTTATATATGCGCGTGCAGTCAGGCTGCTGCCGTTTTTCTTTAATACTGCGTTTGCACAGCTCTCTATTTTGTCGAGATTTTTTTCGGCAAAACAGAGGGCTTCTTCCTTTGTCCTGCATTCGGAGAAGCCGCAGCCGCTGCTGCTCAGCACACCGTCACGCACTTTCAGCTTCAGCTCTTGTGCCTGCCTGCTGTCGGAGTCTGCTATAATATGCAGTCTCAGCACGTCACGCTCCAGTCCTCCCCGAACTCCGTAAAAACCTGTCATAGATAGTATACAGCATAGTGCAAAACAGCACGCAAAGCATTTAAAAAGCAGCCTCATATCATTACCTCCGAAAGAAATAATCCTTACAGGTAAAAATATTGGCTGCTTTGCGCGATTTTATTCATCAGGATTAACGTGTACCATACAGTGCTTTATGCCGGGAAACTCTTTTTCTATACTGCTGTGAACATCCTCGGCTATACCATGCGATACCCTAAGCGACAGCTCGCTGTCTGCTCTTATCTCTACATCAACATATATTCTTGACCCAAAGAGTCTGGTTTTCAGCTCGTCTATCCCCCTGACTCCCTCTCTTGACAGGATAACGGCTCTTATTTTTTCCACTGTTTCATCATCGCACGACTTATCCACCATCTTGCCTGCCGCATCTCGAAAAATATCCACCGCTGCCTTTATTATAAACACCGAGATAAGCACGCTTGCATAGGAGTCAAGTATCGGCAGTCCGAGCCGCGCTCCGAGTATACCGACAAAGGCTCCGACAGAGGACAGAGCGTCACTCCTGTGGTGCCACGCGTCAGCCATCAGCGCGTCGGAGTTTATTCTCTTTGCCGCTTTTTTGGTGTAATGGTACATCCATTCCTTCAGGGCAACGGAAACCACGGCTGCAATAAGTGCAGGCAGTCCCGGAGCCTCTATTTTCCCGTAGTTGCCGCCTATTATAACGGAGATACCTCCCCAGCCGATAGCAATGCCTGTTTCGGCAAGTATTACGGCAAGAATCACCGACGCTATTGATTCAAACCTCTCGTGACCGTATGCATGATCTGCATCTGCTTTTTTGCTCGCAGCGGTAACACCGATCATAACAATTATTGTGCTGAAAACATCAGAAGCAGAATGTATCGCGTCAGATATCATAGCTCCCGAGCCTGAAATAATACCCGACAGCAGTTTTAAAAGTGACAGACCGATATTCAGTGCCAGCGACACCAAAGAGACCCTGTTTGCCGTTTTTCTGAAATCTGCTGTCATATCCTGTGAAGTTCTGTTTTCCATAAGAATTACACCCTTCTCAGTGCTGCGATGTTTTTTATTATATGTAAAACAATAATATGTACTTAAATCTTCGGGGACTCAGCTTCTCCAGTACTTTGAATCCATACTTCTGTACTGTATCGCCTCAAAGATATGCTCCGTACCTATCAGCTCGCTGCCGTCAAGGTCGGCTATGGTTCTTGATACCTTCAGTATCCTGTCATACGCCCTTGCGGACAGTCCCAGGGACTCAAACGCCCTGCTTATGACAGCGCCTGCCCCCTCGTCCGTTACACAGTACCTTGCAAGCTGTGACGGAGTCATTTTCGCGTTACAGGTCGTGCCTGTTCCCTTAAACCGTTCTGTCTGTATCTTCCTCGCCCTGTCTACGCGCTTTTTTATCTCCTCAGAGCTTTCTGCCTTTTCCTTTGACATAAGAGAGTTAAGGTCAACAGGCGGCACCTCGACATGTATATCTATCCTGTCAAGCAGGGGTCCGGACACCTTTGCAAGATATCCTGCTACTGCCTTCGGACTACAGGTACATTTTCTTGTCGGATGTCCGAAATAGCCGCACGGACACGGGTTCATCGCAGCAACAAGCATTATGGAGCAGGGATAGGTAAGAGTTGCGTTTACTCTCGAGATAGTCACTTCCCCGTCCTCTATCGGCTGCCTTAGAATTTCCATAGCCGCCCTGCTGAACTCCGGCAGCTCGTCAAGAAACAGGACTCCATTGTGTGCAAGTGAAATTTCGCCGGGATGAGGCACCGCTCCACCGCCCGAGAGTCCTGCCGGCGACACGGTGTGGTGGGGCGAACGGAAGGGTCTTGTAGTTATAAGAGAGTTGCCTGCGTTCAGTTCTCCTGCTACAGAGTATATCTTGCTTGTTTCTATCATCTCGTCAAAGGTCATATCCGGCAGTATGGACGGGATCCTCTTTGCCAGCATACTTTTTCCGGCACCCGGCGAGCCTATGAGCATTATATTGTGTCCGCCGGCTGCCGCTACCTCTACGGCGCGTTTAGCTTCGTACTGCCCCTTTACATCGGCAAAATCAAGCGGTACTACAGGCTTTTTTGGAGTGGGCATTATTCTTTCCTCGGCGCTGAGTCGTTTCTTTCCATCGAGATGGGAAAGAAGCTCTGAGATATGCTTTACTCCGTATATCTTTATCCCGTCTGCAACCGCACCCTCGGCGGCATTACGAAAGGGGACAAAAAAGTTCTTTATTCCGCACTCCCTTGCGTGCAGAGCCATAGGCAGAACTCCGTTTACGGGACGAACCTCTCCCGACAGTGATATTTCACCGATAAAGGCGCAGTCCGAAAGATCGCCGCCGAGTACTCCGCTCGCCGATAAAAGAGATATAAGGATCGGCAGATCATACACCGGCCCCGCCTTTTTTATATCGGCAGGAGCAAGATTTACCACTATACGCCCCAGAGGGAACTTCAGTCCACAGTTATTTATGGCGGAGCGAACTCTGTCGCGGGATTCCTTTACAGAGGCATCGGGCAGCCCTACTATATCAAACATAGGCATACCCTTGGAAAGGTCTGTTTCCACCTCTACCTCATAACCATTCATACCCAAAAGACCCATACTTTTTATTGAAACAACCATTTTATTCTCCTCAGGCAATAAAACTTTTCATTGTTTTTAAACATCGCCCTTCTGTCAGACCTATAGGTGCATTCTCTTTTTTATAAACGCACGAAGCCTTGTCATACGCGATATAAGCAAAAACACGAGAGCCAGCGCAAGACACGATGCAGAAACAAGCAGCGACCACGAGATCATAAAGCTGCGCTGTAGAAAAACCGACAGTATATATTCAAGATATATGCTGAAAAAAGCACTGATAAGAAAGCTCAGCGATACGGTGGACAGTACGTTTATACGGCGGCAAGCCCACAGAATGATATGAAACCCAAACATGGCAAAAATGCTTATCGGGACAACAAGAATATAAAACCAGTTGCTGTCGGGTGTGGTCACCTTGTTTATGACATAGAGAAAAGTAAGCGTCGTAAAAAAGTCTATCCACACACATTTTACCAGTATATTCCGCTTAAAAACAAGAGGAGGTATCACAACAGTATATGCATAGACTACGGAAGCGATAACATAGACCGACCATGTTATTCTGCCGGTGATAATAAAGTCGCACAGCGGACAGACAAGCAGCGGCAGGAACAGTATGACCGTTACCAGCATAACCGCGATGCTTCTCAGCTTTCTCATAGCACCGGCGACCGTCTCCGTCCGGGGATAGGGCGCCGGGGCGTCGGACTCAAGGCTTTCATTCGGGTTTATTACCGGCGTGGAGCACAGCGGACATTCCTTCTGAGACTTGTCAAGCTCTACTCCGCAATTAACACAATAAGACATTTTTCCACCTCACAGACAATTGCTCTCTATCAGTACGGGAACACCGGCTTTTACAAGAGAGGTGAAAAACTCGCGTTCTACCTTTTTATCCTCCTTGCCGCTTGTCCAGGTTATATACATATTGCCCTGATAGCTTGTCGCGGCAGCGCTCGGCATACCGTTCATAAACCGTCCAAGCATAAACTGTACCCGGTCTACATACTTTTCCATCTCATCAGGCAGGTCTATCCTGCCCAGGTTTGAAAAAGTGGACGACACCAGCGTTTCTCCGTACATTTTAAACGCTATATACATAGCTATATTTTTTATTCCCAGGGGTATTGCCCTGACTATCGGCGACATCTCGTCGCTCAGGTTTTTACACATTATGGCATTCAGGTACTTTTCCTTGTTGTTCATTCTCATAAAGTGGTGTACCTCCTCCGTTATTTCACGAAAGGTAAACTCACCATAACGCGGCTCTATCCCAGGATTTATAAACAGCGCAAAATTTCTCAGCGTTTTGCTGCTGTAGATCTTTCGCAGATTGATAGGAACGCTGACCTTTATCGGGCGCTCTACTCTGGTATTGCTTTCACTCTGGGCTGTCATAAATGCATTTATCATCAGCGAAACTATATATTCCGTAACGGTAACGGAATACTCTTTGCTTTTTTCGTGGATCTTATCAAAGGGAATTATCCCGGTTATAACGCTGATCTCGTTGTCAGGCAGCTCTTCGCTCTGAAAATGATAACCGTGAAGCTCTTTTCTGCTTTTGATCGTTCGAAACCTTGCATAGCGTTTAAACGCGTCCTCAAGCTCCTCTTCGTCAAACTCGGACGAACAGAGTATTATATCCCTGTATTCCGGTATTTTTTCGTGATATTTTAGCTCTATATAACGCGCAAGCAGCGATCTTAAAAATATCATTCCGCCCGTACCGTCGGCAAGCGCGTGAAAAACTTCTATAGCTATTCTGCCCCGGTAGTAACAGACCCTGTACGGCATTTCGTTGTTATGTCTGCCGCCGATCCTGCCACAGGGATCGTGAGTATCGGGCTGTACATAGACAGGTCTGTCGGTTTCCTCAAAGAAATACCAGAACAAGCCCTTTTTTAACTCCAAATTCAGGTTTACTATTCTTTTTCTTATATCGTCAAGAGCCGCCTGCAATATAACGGGGTCTACGTCCTCCTTCAGAGTAGCAGACACACGAAAATTGCCCGACCATGTCCTTGTTCTCACGGCAGGATAGATCTTTGCGGCATTATCAAGCTTGTACCATTTTTTTGCAGCCGTACTCATATATCATCATCTTCCCTTAAAGGCTCGACATAAAGTGTTTTCTGATGCGTATAGATCACCATACCGGGCTTTGCGCCCTGTGGCTTGCTGACATAGCGTATTCTGGTATAATCCACCGGCACCTTGGAGCTTTCCTTTGCCTTGCTGTGAGCAGCCGCAAGAGACGCTGCATAGACAAGAGCTTTATCATCAGGCTCCAGCCCGTTGGTAACTAATACTGTATGAGAGCCGGGTATATCCTTTGTGTGAAACCAGATATCGTTCTTCGCAGCACTTTTCAGTGTAAGCTCATCATTCTGGCGGTTATTTCTGCCGACAAGCACCTTAAAGCCCGACTCAGAGCAATACTCCATAGGGCAGAGAAGCTTTTGCTTTTTGTATCCTTTTTCTCGTCTGCTTTTTATATAGCCCTGTTCTCTTAGCTCTGTTCTTATTTCGTCAAGCTCTGAGAGAGTTTTTGCCCTTGACAGAAGATCCAGCACGCTGTCAACATAGCTCAGTTCTTCCTCGGCTCGCTCAAGCTGTAGCTTCAGAGCCTTCTCGGCATTTTTTGCTTTCTGATAGCTTTTATAGTATTTCTGAGAATTAGCCGCAGGTGATATTGACGGATCCAGCTTTATTTTTATCAATGACATTTTCTCGTCATAGAAGTTTTCTGCCTCGAGCACCTCTGCTCCCCTTGGTATTCTGTATAGGTTTGCCTGTATTATATCGCCGCAGATCCTGTAGTGTTCCCTGTCGGCACAGGATTCAAGCTCGTCCTTTTGTATATATATCTTTTTGATCAGTCTGGACGCGGCATTATTCAGCAGCCTGTTAAGATCCTCAGCGCTTTGGCGAATACGCTCTGCTGCGTCCTTTTGGGCATAGTATTTATCAAGCAAAGAGCAAAAACCGTTATCAAGTCTTACAGATCTGCCGGTGCCGTACTGCTGTATATCCGTAAAGGTAAAGTCTATCGGCTTTTTTTGGTTGTCGGTTATTATGTACGGCTGACCCGAGCATTCCCTTGCGGCTTTTATTATTCTTTTTAGGAAAAAACTTAGTCGGGTACGTTTTTCCTCGTCCAGCGAATCGCTGTACACGTCCGCTCCCCTTCCGGTCAGATGTTCTATCTCACGGCAGATTATAGGCGACACACCCTGAAGTGAAGACAGCAGTGCCTTTGAGAGCGGTGTTGTCTTCGGCAAAAGCTCTATCCGCCTGATTATATCCTCTGCATCCGACTCAAGAACGGAGAGCTTATCCTGCTGCGGCGGCATTTTGTAAGTTATCCCGGGCAGAACCAGCCTCTGTGACGACATAGACGCGTCCACACGCTTTACGGCGTCAATTATCGTACCGTTCTCATCAATAAGGATAATATTACTGTACTGTCCCATGATCTCGACGGCAAGAGTAAGCATAACGGTATCGCCAAGCTCGTTAGTGCATTCAAATCGCAGAAAAAGTATTCTGTCCAGTCCCGGCTGTTCTATTTTTCTCAGCCTGCCTCCGCCGAGCCGTTTTCTCAGCAGCATACAAAGCATAGGAGGGGTCTTCGGGTTTTCATAGCTTGATCCGGTTATATTTATTCTCGGGCTTTGCGGTCGGGATGACAGCAAAAGCTTTTTTGTACCCTCAAAGGAGCGCATAGTTATGACAAGCTCCTGTGACGACGGCTGATAAATCTTATCCACCCTTGTATCAATTATTTCTTTTTCGAGTTCATTTTTTATATGTCTTAAAAAAATACCGTCAAGTGCCATAGCTCCTCCAATTTCAGCAGTATATAATGCCGTCCGTATCCTGCATTGAGGCTATAAACTCAGCGTCGGCAAAATGTCCCTGCAGCATATCAGACAGAACCGGCACGATCAGCTTTTCCGAGCCGTAGTGCCCCAGATCAAAGACGGCAATATCATTATTCTTCGCAAAAAGTATCTCGTGGTGCTTTATCTCTCCTGTTACTACCGCGTCCGCGCCGTACTTTTTTGCCGTAAATACGCTGTCTCCGCCCGCGCCGCAGGATACAGCCACCGTACGGATATCTCTGCCCGTATCGGTAAATCTTATACCCTTTAAGTCCAGTTTATCGCGTATTTTTTCGGCAAACGCCCTGCAGCACTCGGCATTTTTCAGCCTGCCTATGCATACGCACTCATCATCAAGGCGGATTTCCGGATCCACACAGACAGCCCTTGCGAGGGTATCATTCACCCCGCCTCTTGCTATATCAAGATTTGTATGCGCCGAGATAACCGTTATCCCGAGCTTTGCGGCAAGGTACGGTATACTGTCGGACAGCAGGCTTTTCAGCGGATCGAATATAACGGGGTGATGAGTCACTATTATTGCTGCACCTGTATTTACCGCCTCATCGAGCACGCTTTTTGTCAAATCAAGAGCGACAAGCACCCTGTCTGAGGTCGCACTTTCACACCCGACAATAAGCCCCGAATTATCAAAGCCCATCTGTGAAGAAAACGGAGCTATGCTGTCTATATAGTCGTATATCTGTTTTGCGCTTATCATATTTCTACTCCAAAAGCCCGTCAAGCTTTTTTATTATACTGTCAAGCTCAGAATGATCATCGCTGTCGGTACTTAGTCCCAGAATTCTTTTCTTCAGCTTAGTATTAATATTCAGAATATATTCTTTTGCCTCATTAGAGTCATCCTCTGCCAGTCTGCCGACAAAGCGGTACACTCCCTCGCATTTTCTTATGATCCCGTCATATTCACACACCATAACGGAATACACTTTTCTGCCCGACACGCATGCCCTTTCATCAACAATTTGAAATCCGTTTTTACACAAAAACAGCCGCAGTGACTCTGCTCTTGTCATAGGCTGTAATATCAGTCTACGTTCACCGGTACAAAGCCACTGCGTCCGTTTAATGATTTCTGCAATTAATTCTCCGCCCATTCCTGCTATGACTATATCGTATGCGTCATTTTTATCAATACTGTCAAGTCCGTCGGAGAGCCTTGTTTTTACTGTTGCCTGTGCGCCGAACCTTTTTATATTGTTTTCTGCATTTTTGAGCGGTCCCGTTCGTATATCGCACGCCACAGCGGACTCTATACGTCCTCTGAGCGCAAGCCAAACAGGAAGGTATGCGTGGTCGGTACCGACATCAACAAGTCTTGTGCCGTCTCTTACGAATTCTGCACACAAGGCAAGTCTGTTATCCAGGTGTATATCAGCACCGTTCATTTTTGCACCACCGTATCATTTATCAGCGATATGCTCGTTTATTTTCTTTATAAACTCATCCGCGTCTATTCCGTGGACTGCGCATGCCTGTTCTACTGTTTCTCCCCTTGATGCAGGGCAGCCCAGGCAGTGCATACCGATTTCCATAAACAGCGGTACTGTTGTTTCGTCAATATCGAGTATATCTCCTATTATTGTGTCCTTTGTTATACTTGCCATCATCATCATATCCTTTCTATAATATACCCAAATTATACCACGCAGTGCCTCCTTCGTCAAGGCGCAGTGCTCGCGGCGGAGTGCCTCCGGCGCGTGCTCGCGCTGAGCAATTCGCGCACTCT
>JAHKXX010000183.1 GCA_020627425.1 bacterium | reverse complement strand
TCGAAAAGGCAGACAAAATGCGCAAGACCTGCGAGGAAAACGGCTATACCGCTATTTCCATGAAGGACGACTGGACATCTATTTACGGTGACGGTGTTACCTACAAGGGTGCAAAAAAATCAGAGTAAACAGAAACCACTCAGGAATCTGCAAAGGAAAAATCTGCTGCACGGGCAGCTTAAATCAGAGGAAAAAATATGTATCAGATAAAAGGAAAAATCGACTCTTCAAACGTAGCAGAATTTGAGAAGGAGATCATTGCAGCAAAGCCTGCGGAGATTGACGCTTCACAGCTTGAATACATATCAAGTGCCGGACTTCGTGTTCTTCTCAAACTGACAAAGACCATGGATGATGTTACAGTAGAAAATGTCAGCAGCGAGGTCTATGAGATATTCGAGGTAACAGGCTTCACACAGATATTGACTGTGAATAAAAAGCTTAAAGAGATCAGTGTCAGAGAGGATAATCTTCTCGGTGCTGGCGCAAACGGCAGAGTTTACCGTCTTGACGATGAACGAATCGTTAAGGTGTATAACAGAATATCCAACCCGCCGGAAAAGATCAGACGAGAGCAGGAATCGGCAAGAAGGGCATTTGTACACGGTGTTCCCTCGGCAATTCCCTTTGAGCTTGTCACGGTTGGTGACGAGCCGGGCATGATATACGAGCTTGTTGATGCAAAGACACTTGGCAGCGTAGTGCATAACTCTCCCGAAAAGCTCAGAGAATATGCTATCCAGATGTCAGACCTGCTGAAAAAGCTCCACTGCACCGAAATTGAGAAGGATACAATGCCAGATGCACGCCTGACACTGAGACTCTGGGCAGATATTGCCGCAAATAGCAATTATTTCGGCAAAGATGATATGCAGAGAGTATATGATCTGATCGATTCAATACCTCTGTGCAATACCTTTATTCACGGAGATTTTCATCCCGGAAATATAATGGTATCTGACGGAGAGCTTATCCTGATAGATATGGGTGATGCTTCTGTTGGTCATCCGGTAATAGACCTGCTCGGGACATATCAGCTTATGAGTCTTACTCCGAAGAAAAATCCCAATGTAGCGATGAGATATCTCGGAATGACGACCGAAGAAGCTGTAAGAATGTGGGAACTGTTAATCAGGAATTATCTGGGAACAGATGATGATAAAACCATTGAAGAACTTGAAGAATCGCTGAAAAGCTATTCTCTCATAAGAAGCCTGGGAGGAATAGTATTTTCCGATGTTATACCCGATGATAAACGCAAAGTATTCTCGTCTTTTATTATGAAGGATTTGCTCAGCGGGATTGAGAAGGCTGGTTTAATTATTAATGCACTATTAAAGAATTAAAAGACTAACTATTAAAAGTCAATAGGAAAAAGCGAAAAATTTGAAAAAGTTTTCAACAATCAGGATTAGTGAAAAAAAGGCATGACAAATAGAGCGGCTGGCAAGTCGCTCAAAAAAGAAGTATTCAAAAGAAAGCAGTTTAGGGGTTGTATTCTTCACCAGTAATTTGCAAGTGGTAGATCACTCTGACGAGTTTTTTGCAGGCATGAGAGATTGCAACATTGTAATGCTTACCCTCTTTGCGTTTCTTTTCCAGATAATCAGTAAAGTCGGGAGCCCAGTTACAAACAAACTTCGTTGCATTGAAAAGAGCATATCTGAGGTATCGTGACCCTCGTTTCTCCATGTGAGAATGAGTAGAGGTAAGCTGTCCGGACTGGTATGTAGATGGTGATAATCCGGCATAGGCAAGTATCTTGTCCGGAGAAGAAAATCTTTCAAAGTTACCGATCTCTGCAAGTATCATCGCTCCCATACGATAACTGATACCAGTGATTGTAAGAATAGGCGTATCCATTTCATCCATAATCTCCTTGATACGGATTTCAATTTCATCAATCTCGGAATCAAGTTCCTGTATCAGTTTGACAGTATGCTTTAACTCGAGTTCCTTAGCGGGCATATGAGAGCCGATAGAAGCTTTGGCAGCTTCACGGATAGCTTGTGCTTTAGCCTTGCCGTAACGCCCCTTAGAAGCCTCTGAAAGCAGGTTAGTGAGCTTGGTTAAATGCACTTTAGAAATAAGTCTTGCAGACGGATATTCACGGAACAAGGCATAAACAGATGCGATGTGGAGTGTAGGAACAAGTTCTTCAATCTCCGGGAACAGGATGTTTACAAGCCTTGCAACGGAAGTTTTGAGTTTGGCACGTTCCTTAACCTTATCAAATCTGTATCTTGTTAAAACAGATATCGCAACCCTGCAAAGCCTTGCGACGGGGCTGTTTGAGCATATGGACAGCTTTGAAGCACACCCGTTCGAGCTTCCCGACCCT
>JAHKXX010000182.1 GCA_020627425.1 bacterium | reverse complement strand
GTCTTAATAATCCGGAGGATTACACTGCCAGAGCCGAAATGATGCTGACCTGTACCTATGGCTGCAACGGGATTTATTCTCTCGGAAACAGTCAATCCGGCTGGCCATGCCACGGTATGGAGCACGCACTTTCCGCTTATTATGACATAACACATGGCGAGGGACTTGCAATAATTACTCCGAGGTGGATGAAACATATTCTTTCCGAAGACACGGTTGACCGTTTTGTTAAATACGGCGTAAATGTATTCGGAATTGACAGTTCACTTGACAAATTTGAGATTGCGGAAAAAGCAATAAACGAAACATATAAGTTCTTTGAGTCCATAGGCATTCCCATGTACTTGAAGGATGTTGGCATTGATGAAAGTCGTATCGGTGAAATGGCTCATCATGTTGCTGAAAATGAGGGTCTTGAAAACGCATGGGCGTCCCTGAACGAAAAGGATATTGAGGATATATTCAGGGCATCTTTATAACCACAAAGTATGTCCCCAGAGTCTCGCCTGCCGGCTTGAGGTGCTTATGCAACTCAATGGCACTTCTTTCAGGCGTCTACGGCAGAGATGTCAATCGGATACCCGCACTATCTTAGGCATCGGGCGCCATACAGCCGCTTTGCTGGAGTATAATCTCCCTCTGAACGTAAGCAAAGCCTTTAATTCACAACAGTACAAAAGCCGTGCAAGCTTTATTACGAAGCTGCACGGCTGATTTTTTGTTATTTCGACATCTACGCTCTCTTTTATTTCTTTCTTCGTTAGTATTAAAACATCGGTACATAAAAATCAGTTTAGCTTATTTCCTCTTTAAAAGATGTTTTGTTAGCAGGATTCCATTTGCAGCGGACAGACGATACGATCGAACCGTCCTTTCTCATAGCGGTCATTGTTTTGTCAACTTACTTTCGATCAAGACCTGTAAATTCTGCTATCTTACCAACATACAGCAGTTCTCCGGATTTTTCCATTCTTCAAGAATTTGTTCTTTTTCACTCATGATCTTCGCTCCTTAGAAGTGATGGTTTCGGGTGTATCAGTAAATGAACTGTCATCTGACGCAGGTCTTTAATATTGTTAATGTGGCGGTTATATGATAATATATAACTACAGAATCATTCTTAAAGCGGAGGCAAATATGAAAACTATCGTTATCACAGGAAGCACAAGGGGATTAGGCTTAGAGCTTGCAAAGTGCTTCCGCAAAAATGGCTGGAATACTGTTATTAACGGAATAAATGAAAAGAGACTAAATGATTCAGCAACTTTGCTTAATGCTATTGACTCTGAAGGTATTGTCAGCACATATTGCGGCAATATAGCAGATACAGATACAATAAAAGGGTTGATAGACCATACTGTTTCAGAATTTTACTGCATCGACATGTGGGTCAATAATGCCGGCGTAAATCAGCCTATGAAGCCCTTATGGGAACTTGAAGAAAGCGAAATTGATGCTTTGTTAAATATCGACCTGAAAGCAGCTATTATAGGAAGTATTCTTGCTAAAAAACAGATGGAAACACAAAGCAACGGTGGCTACATATATAATGTGGAAGGGTACGGAAGTAACGATGCTATGATGTTGGGACTTAATATGTATGGCACAAGTAAACGTGCCCTCACCCACTTTACCAAAGCCTTTGCCAAAGAGCTTGACGAAAGTGTCAGCAAAGTAAAAATCGGCAGACTTTCTCCGGGTATTATGATAACCGATTTTACTGTAAAAGCTTTGGGAGGGAAGAATGATATAAAGCTCCCCGAAAAGACTAAAAAAGTATATAACATTCTCGGAGATTATCCGGATACAGTTGCAGAATTTCTTTCAAGTAAAATGATGAAAACCACAAAAAATAATGCCCATATTGAATGGCTTACAGGAAGAAAAGCCGCATGGAGATTTATGACTGCAGGATTTAATAAACGGGATTTCTTTTCTGATTAAATACACTTATCCCTCCCCACCTGCTTTGAAATTATAGATTGGTTTGATGAT
>JAHKXX010000181.1 GCA_020627425.1 bacterium | reverse complement strand
GGTTATCTGATTTACGGCGATTGGCGGGGTTTTCAGAATACGCTCGTCAACATACTTGAGCCTTGCTGCTTCGCTTTCCTCTTCGTCCTTTCCGCGTATGATAAAACAGGCTATCCGTGTTATCATTCCGCTGCACGGCAGGAGTATCAGGGTAGACGCTACGTTGAACACAACATGCAGAAGTGAGATCTGGAAGGGTATATTGTCGCCTGCTATCTGCTGTATCCAGCCGAGGAACATAGAATTGCCCTCGCTGTTTGGTATCAGTGTAAACAGTGTGAACATTGCCGTGCCGAGAGTATTGAATATAACGTGCGACATAGCTGTTCTCTTTGCGGCTTTTGTGGCGCCGATAGAGGATATTACCGCTGTCGAGCAGGCACCGATGTTTATACCGTATACTATATAAACCGCGTTCGGCAAAGCCAGTGCTCCGGCAAGTCCCAAAGCCTGCAAAACGCCTACCGTAGCCGAGCTGCTCTGTGTAATTGCCGCGAATAGTATACCGAACAGTATACCCACGGCGGGATTGCTGACAGAGGTTATAAGTCCCTCAAAAAACTCCGATTGTGCCAAAGGCTTCAGATTGTCGCTCATGGTAGTCATACCAAAGAACAGGATACCGAAGCCGGCTATTATCTGTCCTATATATTTTGTGTTGTTCTTTTTGCTGAGCACGACCATAAACGCGCCGAAGAATATAAGTATCGGCATATACTGCGCTATGTTTATGGAAAGAATAAGGCTGGTGATCGTGGTACCTATATTGGCACCCATTATAACGCCAATCGCCTGACTCAGGGTCATAAGGTCTGCGTTAACAAAGCCCACGACCATGACCGACACTGCGGTAGAGCTTTGTATTACTGCTGTTACTACCAGTCCGACAAAAGCGCCGAGATAGCGGTTTGTCGTAAGCTTTTCAAGGATCTGTCTTAGCTTTGCACCTGCGGCAAGCTCGAGTCCGTCGCCGAGAAGTTTCATTCCGTACAGAAACAATCCCAGTCCGCCAAGCGCGAGGATCACTGTCTGAATCGTCTGAATAGTGATGCTATCCATATTCGTCCTCCAAAATTTTACGTTCTCTTATCTTTTTTCCTTTTTGACACTCATAGTTAAATGATATTACATATTTCCTGCATTAATATTCTCTAAAAGAAATAAAAACTTTTTTATCATTATATCAAAATTAATTTCTAAATAATTGTTTTTTTTATGCTTAATGAGTCAGGGGGAAAGTTGTTCTTTCTGTTTGTCTGTTTGTATCAAAAAAGGGGTTCGGGTCAGTCCTTGTCGCCGGGTGTTTTTTTGGCATAGATAAAATCCGCCTCTGCGCCGAAGGGGTGAAAGAGTATACCTGTGATATCGGGGCTGCTCGCATAGTATCTGTTTTCTATAAACAGCGGATAGAACACAGCCGTGTCGCACAGATACTTTTCGGCATAGGCAGTGGTATCAGGTTTTTGCGCGCCCTGCTCAATGCTTTTCAGCATATCGTCAAAAACGCTGTCGCAAAGTGACGACGGGTTTTTATCAGAGGTGCTCCGGAACAAACTGAGGGTATCAAGAGGGGTGTTTCCTGTTGTTTTCAGAGGAACAATAACAACGCCGTAGTCGCCGTTTTTTATATATTCGCTCAGCTTTTCCCTCGGCACCGGTATTTTATTGACAAATTTACCGCTTACACCGTTCCATTGTTCCATAATGCTGTTTACTGTCGGTTGTACGGAGTCGTCGTCCGGGCATATCATATTGATCGTCAGATCCGTGAGCTTTGCTCCCTTGACGGCGCGCGCAAGGTCTGTCCGGGCAGTATCGGAATAGTAGTCAAGATCAAGTGAACCTGCCGTGCTGCGATAGCTTTTTCCGTCAAGCAGAGCGCTGTCGGGGATTATCCCTGCTGCAGCCCTGCTGCCCTTTGGCAGCTGTGACAGGAGCCTTGTTCTGTCGAGAGCAGAGAGCAGTGCGCGTCTGATGTCGGTGTTTTTATATATTTCGTGCTTGGTGTTAAATGCGATACCCCATACCGTATCGCCGAAGGAGGTAAGGGTAAGGTTGTTTTTTTCTGCCTTTTCCACCTCTTCACCGGGCAACTCATAGCAGTCGAGCGTCCCGTCAGATATACTGTCGGTTATGCTCTCGTATTCTGCACCGATGGTTATATAAACTCCCGAAGGAACCGGCTTTTTTTCACCGATATAGTTTTCGTTGCGGCCGAGTCGGATATACTCGTTGTGTGACCAGCCGTACTCACCCACGGTAAATGCGCCGTTTGATCTTATCATATTTCCTTCTCTGCCGTATTGTCCTTTACACTCCTTAAAGAAGCTTTCACAGCATGGCATACTCTCGGGCTGTGACAATTCATATAGGATATTTGCGTCCGGATGTTCAAGAGTGATTTTTAAGGTGTTTTCATCAACAAGCTCCAGTCCAAGCTCGTCCGGAGTTTTTTTGCCCGAATTTACAGCCTCGGCATTTTTTATCATAAAAAGATCCCCGGCAAGAGCCGACCCGGTATCAGGCAGTAGTGCGCGTCTGATACCATATATAAAGTCCGAAGCATAGAGTCTTTCTCCGTCCGACCATTTCAGATCCTTTCTCAGAGTAAAGGTATAGACGGTTTTATCGCTGTTAACGCTCCATTTTTCCGCGGCTCCTGGTACAGGCTCGTTATTTTCCCCGAGCCTTGTCAGACCCTCGAATATATTCATTACGACAAGTCTTGCGCTGTTATCGGCTGCTATCTGCGGATCAAGCGATACCGGCTCGGAGTCTGTATTATAGTAGATCGTCTGCTTATCCGGTGTATTGTTTTTATCGGAGCAGCCAGAGATCCCAATTAGCATTGTTATCGTCGCAAAAATCACCGCAACTATTTTCCTCAAATCATCTTCTCCCCTTCATTATCGTCTCTATCAATCCCTCTGTACATTCTACCACTAATCCGTCTTTAACACAAGCGGCCCGGTGCCCGGGCTGTCGATTCGCGCACTGTAGTTGGTTGTGTCCTCTACTTTCTTGGCACGCGTACGAGCTGGGTTTATTATACCTCTCATTCCGCGTCGCGGCACTCAGGGTGCCGCTCTTGCTGGCTTTATAGTGGAGGCGAGTATACTTGTCTATTCTGTTTATCGTCTCCGACAGAAAAAAAGAATAAAATAAAGAAAAAAGAATAATGAATGTGATAACCTCACGTCATACTCGCTGTACTGCTTTTTAGAGACAATAAGTAGAGTAGAAAAATATACTCATCTCCACTTTAAGGCAGCACGAGCGGCGCCCTTTGCGCCGTGACGCGGACAAAGAGGGACAATAAACCCAACTTGAGACGGTGCTTTTATTCGGCGGTAACAATAATTTGCCACGCTCCGGCGTGCCGTGCACGCCCTTGCCGCCGTGCGGCAAGAGAGAGTTGACAGCGCAGGCACTGCGCCTTGACAGGGGGGGAGGGGGAGGGTATAATTTTTTGAAGAGGAATGAGGGGTGATTATATGCTTTGCAGGATAGATAAGATACTTTCTTCACAGAATGTGGCGAGCCGCTCGCAGGTAAAACAAATGATCAAAAAGAAACAGATAACCGTGGATGGGGTGACGGTGAAGAGTGCCGACGAAAAATATGACCCCGAACGCGTGATAATAGCAGTGGACGGTAAACCCGTTACCGTCAAAAAGCACATATATATTATGATGAATAAACCAAAGGGAGTTATCAGCGCGAGCGAGGATAAACGCGAAAAAACAGTTATAGACCTGCTGCCGGAGGAGCTTAAAAGACGGGGGCTTTTTCCTGCGGGCAGACTTGACCGGGATACAGAGGGATTCTTGCTGATAACCGACGACGGTGAGCTTGCGCATAAGATGCTGTCTCCGAAAAACCATGTTTATAAGCTTTACTATGTCGAGACGGACAGACCGCT
>JAHKXX010000180.1 GCA_020627425.1 bacterium | reverse complement strand
TAGAAAAACACTTGGTGATGCTATGAGCGACATTGATTATTTCCTTTCCGTTGCGGAGAAAATTAATTACGATCCGAGTGTAATGACCTATTTCAATTACAGCCTGAAAGGAATACTAACTCTGTCGAAAGCCATAATTATATGCTCAGATCACAGAAAGGAAAGCCGCGGCGCACATTACAGGAGCGATCACCCCGAAAGCATGGATGAGCTGTGTTATCCGACAATCATTTCTTATGATAACAGTAAGTTCAGTGTAAGACTTGACAAGGAGCATGAATATGAGGGTTAAAATACTTCGTCAACAAACACCTCTCTCAGAACCGTACTGGGAGATATTTTCTTACGAGGGTCCCGCAGATATTACCGTAGCAGGTCTGCTCGACTACCTGAATTATAATGATGATATTGCTGATATAAACGGAAACAAAACAACAAGGATAGGCTGGGAATGCTCCTGCCTTCAGGGAATGTGCGGCGGCTGCGCAATGGTGATCAATGATATCCCCTCTCTTGCCTGCGAGACATTTCTGAGGGATATGAAGAGCGATGAACTGACGATACGTCCTCTGAGAAAATTTCCTGTTATACATGACCTTGTTGTTGACAGATCGGTAATACATGAAAACCTGATGAAAACAGATATGTTTATCGGTGAATATCAGCCGTCGGAGGCAAAGGATAAAGAGCATCAGTACAGCGTGGCAAAATGCCTGAAATGCGGTCTGTGCCTTGAGGTCTGCCCGAATTACGTTGACGGGAGGAGCTTTTTCGGGGCATTATTCGCTAATGACTGCTATCTTGTGGCTACAAGGAACATGGCAAAAAGAAAGGACATAAAGAAAACATATAATGAACATTTTGGAAACGGATGTTCAAAGTCTTTATCCTGTATGGATATATGTCCTATGAAAATTCAGACTATTGCTTCTATGGCAAGTCTGAACAGATAATAACGATCCGCAGAAAATGGCAGGGTACTCGCTCTAACGAATACCCTGCCGTATATTTATTTCCTTTTTCATTAAATATTTATATGTTATTCCTTCATTGTGTTATATGCAAGCTCCGCGGCGGATATATCCATATTTTACTTTATCTCTTATCTTAGCTTGATTTTGCCGAAAGCACGATAGTCACGATATTCAGCTTATAAACATAGGTGTAGGTTATATTTTCTGCGATCTTTTGTACTATTTTTACGCCGATCTTACTGACATCATCTTCACTTTGATCATAATCCAGCGGATCGTATTGCTTGCCCATACTTCTTATAAGTATTTCTATCGTCTCTCCCTCGTCGAACAGCCTTATATCAAAAAACTTTGAGCCATCCTGTTTTTTCTCGGGATCCTCGTGAAGCTTTGAGATCATATCAACTGCCAGTTCCTCGGTGCTGAGTGCGGATATATATGACAATCTCTTATCCTTACCCTGTTCGAGAAGGAAGGATTGTATTTTTTCAGATATACCGACAGCTGTTTCAACATCGTCGCTGATCTCGAATTCAAAGACAGGAGGACGATCCACAACCTGCGGTTTCAGACGCAGGATCTTATCCGATACTCCCTTATTTTTATGGCTGAGAAGCATCATAAAGGGTATCAGGACTATAAGTCCTACAAGGGGATTTGCGCTGATAGCAAGCCACATTCCTGTTTTTCCCATTGTTGGTATCAGCACCGCAAGCATTATTGGATAAAAAAGCGAGTCGGGTATTGATGCCGTAAGCAGCGATGAGCCGAAACGCTCGGTAGATTCATAGAATACAGTTAACAGATAAACAAGCAGGAAAGCAGGTGTGAAGATCATTGTGAGCAATACGCCCAGCTGTATATCGGGGGTCAGATCCATTCCGTACAGCTTTGACAGTATGGGAAGAAGTGCATAGCAGATAAGACACCAGACGACGGTTACAATCATTCCCTGTTTGATCGATTCACTGAAGGTTTTCTTGAGAGCTGATTTATCACGCTCCGCATAGAATATGCCGAAAAGCGGTGACGCAGCATATCCCGTACCTGTGGGTGCGCAGCGGACGATCTTCCTGATGTTGTTGACCACTGCAACTACCGAGAGGATAAGCGGCTCATCCGGGATACCTGCAAGAATAAGATTGTTTGCAACAGCAGCAACAACGCAGTCGATAACATTGTCAAGGCTGGCAGGAAGTCCTGCCTTCAAGGTCTGCCCCATTTCTTTAGGTCTCAGCATAACGGGTCTGAGGCTGACTTTTATCTTGCGAAGCTTTATGATAACAATGCCGACGATGAATTCAATAAATGCAGCCGCGCTGCTGCCGATGCCGAGTCCTGCCATCTTCATTTCCTTCGGAAGAAGCATAACAAATATAATGGAAATGATAAGATTACATACCATATTGATAATACCGAGAGCCGCACGCTCGGTCTGATAACCCAGCACTCCTATGCACTCTCGCACGGAGCCGCTTATCGCCGAAAAGAAAATCATCGGAGCACAGCAGCGCAGATAAATAATCACATAATCGGATATTTCCTTCGTTGCCTTTGCACCGCCAAAGGCTGCCGTCATCGGTACGGATAATACTATTACTATCGTCATAAAAAGCAGACCTGCTATGCCCGCAAAGGTAAGACCTCCTGCGAAGGCTCTCTGAAATTCCTTCTGATCTGCACGTCCTTTTGCCCAGGTCACTCTGAGACTTGTGCCGTGAACGATAGCGTTCATCAATGCAAGAAACATTCCGTAGCACGGAAGTCCTATGGCAACAGCAGCAATAGCCTCTGCCCCCAGAGTGTTTCCTGCAAGGATGCTGTCAACCATATACATAAATCCGATCATTAGTGCATACAAAAATGATCCAGGATACATTTTTATAAGAGTAGAGCGTATCAGTTTTCCAACATTTTTCTTTGTCTGTTCCATATTTTTTATTACCTTTCATTATCATTTATCATTACGTTAAAGTCGCTTTGCTGCGTCTTGAGATATTTGCTGCTTTTGATCCTTTTGTATAAAGATAACCGGATAAATAGTAAGTAATATTATTGCTGCTGACTCCTTTTCAAAAACCTTGCAGTCAACAAATTCCGTTTCATCCGGCTTGTTTCCTTGATAATTATGTTATTTTGAAAGAATAAGCTTTAAGCTATCCGCATTCGGCAGTACAACCGGATGAAGAAGATTTTTTATTACAGGCGGAGCACGCATTTCTCTTTGGGGCATTTTATTCAGGAGCATCACAACATTAAAGGCATAAACAAAACCCAACTGCTTCATATAGCCTTCAAGTGCCTCCGGATCGGTTATACCTGTATACATTGCAATAAACTTGGTTCCAATCTCGGCTGCGAGTTCAGGCTCCAGACCCATACTCATACGTGTTATATCAGGGTTGCTCTTTGGTTCGGAGATTAGGTCACGGAAACAGACGCAACATCATATATCGGCACACCTCTTGTGACCTCACCCATATCAATGAGCATCAGCTTGCCGTTTTGGAGCATAATATTACCCGGATGAAAATCTCCGTGAACAAGGGTGTTCGTATCCCTCATTGTATCAACGATGCTGCGAAGTACAGCAATATTCTCTGCTGAAAGAACCTCTTTCATATATCCATCATCAAGTCTTGAGCGGAGAAGGTCTTTAAGGGTAATTATAGCATCACCTTTGATCTCCGTTGTATGAAGTGTTTTTGCAAACTGCACATACTTCATGATGTATTCGTATTTTTTATCAGGCTCAGACACGATAGCGTGGGAAAGAGTATCTGAATTCATTGCTTCAAACACAACGCCGTAGCAGTCTCCCACATATCATCCATACTCTTTTTTTCCATAAATACACCCAATCTGCCTATTTTCCTTTTCTTTGCGGAAAGAGTGATATCCGGGTCGGGCTTTGCAAGAGGGTCATAGGGTATGCCGAGGTCAATAAATGTTAAAAGCCTTGCTTTGGGCAAGCAAAGACAAGCCGTAGGCTTGCCTGCGTTCGCTTGGAGATCTAACTCCCGCAAAGCGGCTATATGGCTCCTTTTATTCAATGGTCAGGATATCAGAAAAGCCTGTAATATCAAAAATCTCCATAATCTCTTCGCCGACATTTATAACTTTCATCAAACCCTGCTTGTTCATTGTTTTCTGTGCAGACAGAAGTACACGAAGTCCCGCTGAGGAAATGTACTCTAAATTAGCCAGATCAAAAACAAGCTCTGTCACACCGTCATTGGATTTCTTTAGGGTTTCTTCCAGTTTCGGTGCTGTCGAGGTATCAAGTCTGCCTGTTATAGTGAGTGTGAGTTTGCCTGCATCTTTTTTGCTTTCGATCGTCATACTGATCGTCTCCTTAAATTATTAATATTTTTGCTCCGAAAGGAACATAGAAGCCTGAGCCACAAGAAAAAAATTGTTTTAAAAGCTTTGCTTTGTACTTATATTGTAACATATATAGCGTAACAAATCCGCAACATATTCGGCTGTTTTTTAATGTTTTTTAAAAATACGCAAAACTTTGTTAAAGGTATATATATTATAGGGGTATAATGCGGATATGATTGTTATAATTGCAATACATTCTTTATATTGCCGATTTATTGATGTTTCAATATATCAATGATAGAATTAATATATATACTTTTTTCTCAAAAAGGCGGCGGCAAAAATGAAGGATTACACCATAATGACTTATATTACGAATAATTATATGACCCTGCTGCTTATTGCTTTCTTATGGTAATTATTCTCTCGACCCGTAAGATGAAGATAAACGGTGTTATAACAACAGTGATCTCGCTTATTTCAAATATAGTTCTCTACTATCTTGCGGCCTCAAGCGGTATAGACCAGTCAAATTACTTTGCATTTACTGCGGCTTACGGTGCGGTTAAGGGAGCGTTTTTCACTCTTGAGGGAATCGCACTTTCATTTGGCAGAATAAAGCCTATCCTCGAAATGGCTGAACCGTTCCTCAAGACCGAGCCTGAAACTGCTGACAAAAAGGAAATGGTAACAAAGCTTTCCGGTGGCATCGATCTTAACAATATATACTTTAGATACAGCGAAAATTCACCGTACATTGTCAATAATCTTTCTCTAAATATAAAAAGCGGAGAATATGTTGCGATAGTCGGCAAGACAGGCTGCGGAAAATCAACGCTTATGCGCTTGCTCTTAGGCTTTGAAAAGCCCGAAAAGGGTGCGATCTATTATGACGGCAAGGATCTGAACCGCCTTGATCTTACCACACTCCGGCGAAAGATAGGAACAGTCATACAGGGCGGCGGACTTTTTCAGGGAGATATTTACTCGAATATCATCATATCTGCCCCCATCTTTCAATGGATGAAGCGTGGGAAGCTGCCGAGCTTGCAGGAATAGCAGATGACATCCGGGCAATGCCTATGGGTATGCAGACAATGATATCCGAAGGTCACGGCGGCATTTCCGGAGGACAGAAGCAAAGACTTATGATAGCGAGGGCAGTTGCACCTAAGCCGAAAATACTGATGTTTGACGAAGCGCCCTCTGCTCTCGACAATAAGACGCAAAAGCAGATCAGCGAGGCTCTGGATAAAATGGGCTGTACCCGTATTGTTATAGCCCACAGGCTTTCTACTATCCGCCATTGTGACCGTATACTCGTCCTTGACGGCGGCAAGGTCATTGAGGAAGGAAACTATGATAAGATGATCGAACAAAATGGTTATTTTGCCGAGCTTGTTGAAAGACAAAGGCTGGATAAATAAACATAATGTTTGATCAGTGTATCAGATTCAAAAAAAATAAAACAATCTTAATTTCAGGAGGAAACAATATGAAAACCAATAAAATCATTTCGATCATTATTTCTATTTGCATTGTTATTTCGGTTCTTTCTTTTGGTGCTGTATCTGTATCCGCTGTTCCCGGCGGTTGGGAGTTTTCCGACATTGCAGCAGACAATGTTACCGCAGAGGAACAGGCAGTTTTCGACAAAGCTCTCGATGGGCTTGAAGGATCTGATTACACAGCAAAGGATGTTATTGCCACTCAACTTGTTGCAGGTAAAAACTACGCTTTCCTGTGCATCAATACCCCGGTTGTTCCTGACCCGATATCTGAATGGGCTGTAGTTACAGTTTATGAAGATTTTGAGGGAAATGTTGAAATGACCAACATTGAGACAATCGAACCCGCAGATGTAAAGACTATGGACAATATACCTGAGGATGGAGCCGGCGGAATATGGAAATGCAGTCCAAAGGAAAATGCTGCTTCTCTTCCCGAGAATGTTCAGAACGCTCTTGATATGAATGAAGGTGTATCCTTGTCTGCCATTGCAGTTCTTGGCACACAGCTTGTATCAGGTACAAATTATTGTATCCTGGCATATGGCACTCTTGTGACTGCAAACCCTGTCACCTATCTTTATGAGGTAGATGTATATTCAGACACCGCGGGCAATGCGGAGATCACATCCGTTTCCGTCTTTGATATCGGTGCTTATACTACACCCGAATCCTCCGATGATCCTACTGATGACCCCACCGATGAGTCGAGCGATATCATCGGCGGCTATTGGAAATTCTCTGATCTTTCAGCAGAAAACGTTACAGAAGAAGAACAGACTGTTTTTGACAAGGCGATGGAATCTTTCGACGGCGTTGACTATGAGCCCAAGGACGTTATTGCTACTCAGACAGTTTCGGGCACAAACTACGCTTTCCTGTGTATAGATACGGTCGTTTATCCCGGCGCAGAGCCACATTGGAGCATCGTTACTGTTTATGAGGATCTACAGGAAAATGCAGAAGTGACAAATACTGTAAATATTGACATCTCAGATATAAAGACGCTCGAGGACATATCAGAAAATAATATGGGCGGATCATGGAAGTCTGTTTCAAAGGAGGGCGCTGCTCCACTGCCCGAGGCAGTAAAGGCTGCCCTTGACAGAAATGACGGTGTATCTCTATCATCTATAGCAGTCCTTGGTACTCAGGTAGTTGCAGGCACGAATTATCGTTTGCTTGTTTACGGCAACCTCATTACAGCAGAACCAAGAACAGATCTTTATGTTGTCGATGTATATGAGAACCTCGACGGTGAAGCTGAGATAACCTCGATCGCTCCGTTTGATCTTTTGGCTTATGTTGAAAAGAAAAACGATGATCCTGTAGATGATCCTGTAGATGAGCCTATAGATGATCCTGTAGATGATCCCATAGACGATCCTGTAGATGATCCCATAGACGAGCCTGTAGATAAACCCGATGATAAGCCGGCAGAGGACGATAAGCCTTCAGTTCCCGATACTTCTACAAACGACAGCACACCCTCAGAGACTTCAGCTCCCAACAATGTCCCCACAACAGGCAGCAATGATGTGATAGCTTTTACAGTGATCGTTATGCTTCTTGCTGGTGCAGCAGCCGCATCAGCTTATACTATGAGAAAAAAGCAGAGATAACAAAAGGCTAAGAAATAATATCTTTAACCAATTCAGGACAGTTTATTCTGAATAAAACAGCAGGGTACTCGCATAAAAACGAATACCCTGCTGTTATTATTTATTGCATTGGAATTAAAAGCTATTATGAAAGGATTTACTGAACATTGGACAAAATATCGTCATTAATTATTTCTGTTTTTAACTGCCGGACATGTTCATTCCGGATTTTCAGCTTTTTCCTGTTGTTTCGGAATTCTCCGCAAATATTCAGAAATCTGTCTTCATAATCAATGTTACTACTCAGGCACGAATTGTATAGTATCACCAAACCGTTATCTACAATAAACTTCAGGTTACCTCTGTTATTCATCTATGTTTTGTCCCTTGCACCATTTTTATATTCTAAAACTTGTGGTTTCATTTCTGCGGATAGATTGTCATATATTTCGTGTGCTTTTTCTTCTATAAATGAAACGCCAAGAACATCAGCTGAGAAATCCAAATGAACACTATATTCGTAAAAATGTTCCCGAAAAAAGTGCTTGTGTAGCTGCGAAATAATCATCTAAAAATGAATTGCATACGCTTACTGCTGAACCTTGTATTATATAACAACAAAGTATGTCACCCGAGTCTCGCCTGACGGCTCGGTCGGCGCTTCTGCTACGCAGAGGTGTCCACCGGACACCCGCGCCCTCTTAGGCAATGAGCCATAATAGGAATAAATATATACTTAGCATTTTCCAATATGTAAATGATATATTATATATCTTAGAGCTCTCTCTTTATTTCATCTTGAGACATATCGTCGTTACCTTATCAAAATAAAACAGAGCGAGCATTCCAAAAAAAGAATCCGTCTGCCGTAGCTGGAGCTGTACATTGTATATACAGGTAATGAAGAGATCGTTCTTTCAACCATCAGGCACAGTATTTCCAAC
>JAHKXX010000179.1 GCA_020627425.1 bacterium | reverse complement strand
TTTTTCCGCGTCACGGCGCTCAGGGCGCCGCTTAGCGCTATTTAGGAGTGGTAACAAGTATACTTATCTACTCTACTCATTGTCTCCAAAAAACAGTACAGCAAGTGTGACGTGTGTTTCCGTGAGCATTATTATTTCTTCAGTCTTCAGTATTTTTTTTGGTCGGTCTATTGTCTATCCTGATAAGTATACCCGGGATATTCAGAATGTAACTAACAAAAAGACCCCCGACGAAAACATCGCCGGGAGTCAAAACATCAATAAATACTATTCAAAACCAGCCAAACCACAGGCTGTAACGATTTGAATATTACATGGGACTCAATCCTTATAATAGAATATATGTACAAAACTTCCAAGGAGTTTTAATCCTATCGTCAATCGGAAAACATTCGGCAAGCGTTTCTACCGCCGCGTGCCATCGGCAAAGCCTTAATGCTATACTCACAAAAGCGACCAAGACGCCGCTTACCCAAGCTGACAAACGCTCATCATCAACAAGGGGAGCTTCCGAAATTCAACGGAGCAAAAGTTCTGTTCAACCCATCGACACATTATCATCTCGAATGATCAACCACCGCGTGTCAACGGCTACGGCTGCGGCACTAAGCTTAAACAAAACTGTCAAACAACCGCCGCCCTATATTAAATTGTATGAGTTCTGTAAGATCACCCTGTGGTAAAGCCTGCAAACGCTGCAGAACAATACACACTGACTTTTATTGTCGGGTATCTTCATACGGATCAAAAACCTTTCGGAACTCACAGCAGAAATCGCCAATATCGGAACCGTAATGTGACAGGTGCCGCACTCTTGCGGGTCAGCCACACGGACGTTCGAAAACCAAAACCGTCCTTACTCGATCTTATCCCCGTTGAAGACCTTGCACCAAAGAGCCAAGGTCTTTGCACTAACCGGTTCTATATCGCCCATCGGAGCTTGCCTCCCTTCGTGGATTAGGAAGAAAAGAATATAAACGAAACCTCTGCAGTCAAGAGAATTATTAACAGTGTGTCGAGCCGCCGTACAGACCGTCCTGACAGGCTTGCAAGCCCTAAACGCTGACCCGAAGCCCTGAACCTGAGCCATCCGACTCCGGCGCTGCCCCTTACTGTTGTTCTCTTTTCTTACCTTGAATTTATTATACCACTTTCTTGTAAAATGTCAATAGTTTTTTTGAACTTTTTTTAAAATTTATATATTTTTATTTTTTCACAAAAAACACAAGCAGTAACGTCCATTTCTGTTCGTTGCTGCTTGTGTTAATTAAGACTTGGTTTTTTAACTTAAAGCACATCAAGCGATATACCGTCATCATTCGCTGTGGTATGTATAGCCGAGATCGTTCCGCTTACCATATCTACTATAGCAGAGGCTATCTTGTCCTCTACCTCACGTCTTATCAGGTTTCTCAGATCTCTTGCTCCGCTTTTTCCTCCGTATGCCTTGTGTGCAAGGTATTGCTGTGCTTTTTTATCATAGGTAAATGCTATGCCCTTTTCTTTCAAAGTATCTACATATTCGTCCAGCATAAGTGCTGCGATATTTACAAAATCGTCCTCCGTCAAATGTCTGAAGATTATTATCTCGTCAAGTCTGCTCAAAAACTCAGGACGAAGAAATTCTGACAGTGCGGCTCTGACCTTTTCGTTTGTAGCGTCCTGCTCTGTTTTGGCAAAGCCGAGTGCATTTTCCTTTCGCTCGCTACCTGCATTAGAGGTCATTACTATTACAGTATTGCTGAAATTGACCTTTCTGCCCTGAGCGTCGGTCAAAACACCCTCATCAAGTATTTGCAGGAGTATATTGAGTACATCGGGGTGTGCTTTTTCTATTTCATCAAAAAGCAATACCGAATACGGGCGGCGGCGAACCTTCTCGGTAACCTGTCCTGCTTCCTCATAGCCTACATATCCCGGAGGTGAACCGATTATTTTTGATACCGAATGCTTTTCCATAAACTCGGACATATCGAGTCTTATAAGCGTTTCGGGCGTATTAAAAAGCTCCTCTGAGAGTACCTTTACAAGCTCTGTCTTTCCGACTCCGGTAGGACCGACAAAGATAAATGACGCCGGTCTGCGCCTCGGGCTGATTTGTACTCTGCTGCGTTTTACGGCAGCCGCAAGAGCCTTTACGGCTTCGTCCTGACCTATTACCTTCTTTGCAAGGTGTTCCTCAAGCTCTGCAAGCTTATGGAGTTCATTTTCCTGTACCTTTGAAGCAGGTATGCCTGTCCATAGCTCTATTACATGAGCTATATCCTCCTCGGTAACAGACGCCAGAAGCTTTTCGGTGTCCATCTCGTCAATATCCTTCTGAAGCTTTGCCGCATTATATCGTACGGTTGCAAGCTTCTCATAGTCTATCTCCTCGGCAGAGGACAGCTCTTCCTCCTGATTTTTCAGCTCGTTCAGCTTGATATTATCCTTATCGAACTCCTCAAGCTTTTTGTTTCTGAGAGACGCATAGGTGCATGACTCATCAAGCAGGTCTATCGCCTTGTCGGGCAAAAATCTGTCGGTAATATATCTTTCGGACAAAACAACGGTTTTTCTGACTATGTCATCCGACATTCTTACTCTGTGATACTCCTCATAGTATCCCTTAATACCGAGGATAACGTCTATCGTATCCTGTATTGAAGGCTCGGCAACGGTTACAGGCTGAAAGCGACGCTCAAGTGCGGCGTCTTTTTCTATATACTTTCTGTACTCGTTAAATGTGGTAGCACCGATAACCTGTATCTCGCCTCTGGAAAGAGCAGGCTTCATAATATTTGCAGCGTTCATAGAGCCTTCGGACTCGCCTGTTCCCACAAGGCTGTGTACCTCGTCAATAAACAGGATAACATTACCGTCTGCCTTTACTTCTTCGATAAGTCCCTTGATACGGCTCTCAAACTGACCTCTGAACTGTGTTCCTGCCACAAGAGAGGTCAGATCAAGAAGCTGGATCTCCTTGTTCTGAAGTCTCAGGGGTACCTGTCCGCCGACTATCTTAAGTGCAAGTCCTTCTGCTATCGCTGTTTTGCCGACACCCGGCTCACCGATAAGACATGGGTTGTTTTTTGTTCTGCGCGACAGGATCTGGATGACCCTGTCTATCTCCTTATCTCTGCCTACTATTCTGTCAAGCTTACCGTCACGCGCTCTTTGTGTAAGATCGGTACAGTATGCGTCTATATGCTTTCTCTTGCGCTTTTTTTCGCGTTTACCCTTTTCCTTGTCTGGCTTGCCGGTTTTGTCCTCGGACTGTTTGGCGCCCGGTCGGTTATCACCGTTGTTGTTTGTTGAGAACAGGTTTTTGAAGAACTGCGGAAATGCCGGTGCTCCTCCGCGGCTGAAATCCTCGTCATCATCCTGAGGAAGCTCCTCTTCCGATTCATCCATATCCATAGGCATCATACCGGACTCCATAAGCTCGGTCATCTGATCCTGCATAGCCTCAAGGTCGTCCTCTGTAATACCCATCTTGTCTATTATGTCCGTTACGGGCTTTATACCCAGCTCCTTTGCACAGGTAAGACAGTATCCGACGGTATTTGAAGAATTTGCGGTATTGGAAACATACACCACCGCAGGACGTTTATTACATCTTGAACAGATCATATCTTATCTCCTTTCGCCGGCAGTCCCCGTGGGACTGCGACAGATCAATTTTCTTTGATATCTTCCTTATTTCCTTTTATATTATTATTGTGGTTTTTCAGCAGATCTACAAACTTTTTAGCAT
The DNA here is from genome assembly GCA_020627425.1 of bacterium. Classification (GTDB taxonomy): domain Bacteria; phylum Bacillota; class Clostridia; order Oscillospirales; family Acutalibacteraceae; genus UBA1213. The sequence goes on along the minus strand of JAHKXX010000179.1, from coordinate 1,876 downwards.
AGTTCAGCAGGGCAAAAATCATTGCGGCTGTCGTAATGCAGAGCAAAACAACGGTCAGGGTGTCATTCTGTATGTCCCATACGGTACTGAGCAGTATGATGGTTATCATAGAGGCATAAAACAGAGCAGTAGCAACCTTTCCATACCACTTTGCAGCAGGCGGACGTATACGCTTCTTCAGCAGATATGCTCCGCCTAAAAGCATCAGCGCATCCTTTGAGAAAAGAATTATAACAAAAGGAAGAAGTACGGGAAAGATCGTACTTATGCTGATCACCACTGCTATAAGTGTAAGCTTGTCTGCTATGGGGTCAAGTATTTTTCCCAGCTGAGTAACCTGATCAAGCTTTCTTGCCAGAAAGCCGTCAAGCATATCGCTGACGCCCGAGATCACAAGCAGCACACCTGCCCGGATATAATCCCGGTTGAGCAAGAGTATAAAGAGCGGACATATAATAATTATCCTCAAAAATGATAAAAAGTTTGGTATTGTAAGATTTCTTTTTATTGCGGATTTAACATCGACCAAAGCCACAGCTCCTTTTCGGGAATATTACATCGTAAGCAATCGAGAGACTGTCTTTCTCGGCAGCTATTTAACAGCCAGGGTTGCATTTGTTTTGGTTACTATTTGATCGTAAGCGCGTCAATAATGATACCGGGCAGATTATAGCTGTATATATATTTATAGACGATAGAGTCATTTATCATTCCCTGTATAGAGGTAAAAGCGTCACCGGGAACAAAGGTCATTATAAACTGAAAAACAAGAGTAAATACCATTATAACTACAAGTCCCTCTCCTATACAAAAGATAAGTCCGAAAATGCGGTTCGGTATACCGAGTTTTGTTTCGTCTATCTTGGTCGTAGCCTTTGATGATACGACCTTGAGGATCGTCAGAAGTATACCGAATAATATTGCAGTCATAACTATTGTAATAAGCTGAACAAAGACCGGACGCAGGAAGGACTCAACTACCTGTGCAGAGGAGGTATAGGAGTCGCCTATAGAATCGGCAAGCACATGGGAATCTACATGCTGAAAAGCAAGAATATTTCCTATGAAGGACGGACCCTCCTGTATGACATAGTCAGATATTTGTATAGGCGCGGCACTTATCGGAAGCTTATCTATAAGACTCTGTATCGTGTCGGTCAATGGCTGCATAAAAAACGACTTATATACCATCAGGGAGAAAAAAGATGACACAAGACTGGAGATCGCTGCCGCCAGCGCAGTTCCGAAGATACCGATAACAGAATATAAGAAACCCTTTTTATATCCTGAAATAGCATATATAACAATTATCAACAATACTACAAGATCGAGAATCATATTAATACCCTACATAGTCTGATAGGATGAGCCGTTTCCTTAAAATTTAAAAATCAAAAGTCAAAATGCAGCACAAGAAAATCAGCACTTACTTTCTAAATTTATTTAGGACACTATTTAAGTATCCAATATATAATATAACACATTTCTTCTTTGATAACAACATTTTTACGGAGATTTTTTGTTTTATACTCATTATAACAGAAGAAAAAGAGCTGTTCCGGGATAATAGTACAAGCAAGAGCTTTTTAGTATCAACTCAATAGAAATACCGATACAATGAACACAGAAGGCTTATAGATTTGCGCCACTCCATAGCAGCACAAGTGCAGTCCTGTGCGGCACGACGCGGACGGCACCGTACAATAAACTGAGCTTGTACGCGTGCCGATAAGATAGGCGGTAACAAAATCTACAGTGCGCGTGTCGACCGCGAGGCACTGTTGGTGTAAAATAATTCTGGGAGTTTTGGAATAGGTGCAAGTAACGCGATTTAGTGTGATACACCAAGCAGAAAAGACAAATACACTTATTCTCA
>JAHKXX010000178.1 GCA_020627425.1 bacterium | reverse complement strand
GCTATTGATTTGATTATCCATATGGGCAGAGTGGGTGAGGTTTACAATGTCGGTGGACACAATGAAATGAAGAATATCGACATTGTAAAACTGATCTGTAAGGAGCTTGGCAAGCCCGAAAGCCTTATTACTTATGTAACAGACCGCAAGGGGCATGATATGCGTTATGCTATCGACCCCACAAAAATTCACAACGAGCTTGGCTGGCTGCCTGAAACAAAGTTCGCAGACGGTATTAAAAAGACAATTCATTGGTATCTTGACAACAAGGAATGGTGGGAAGAGATTATTTCCGGTGAATACCAGAACTATTACGAGAAAATGTACGCTAACCGATAAGGAGTTTACATGATGAAAGTATTTGTAACAGGAGTCTGCGGGCAGCTTGGACATGATGTTGTAAATGAACTGACTGCAAGAGGATATGAAGCAGTCGGCAGCGATATTACAGATAAATATGCCGGAGCAGATGACGGCAGTTCTGTTGTCAGTGCGCCCTATGAGCAGCTGGATATTACTGACAGTGAAGCAGTTAAAGCAGTACTGACCAAAGAAAAGCCGGATGCAGTGGTACACTGTGCGGCATGGACGGCAGTTGATAATGCCGAAGATGAGGAAAACAGGGCAAAGGTTTATGCTATCAATTCAGACGGTACAAGAAATATTGCAAAGGTCTGCAAAGAGCTTAATTGCAAGATGATATACATAAGCACTGACTATGTGTTTGACGGTGAAGGCACAAAGCCATGGCAGCCCGACTGCAAGGACTATGCGCCGCTTTGTGTTTACGGAGACAGCAAACTAAAGGGCGAGCTGGCGGTCAGTGAGCTGCTTGAAAAGTACTTTATTGTCCGTATCGCATGGGTTTTCGGTAAGAATGGAAACAACTTCATCAAGACAATGCTCAGAGTCGGCAAAAAATACGATACTGTTCGTGTTGTCAACGACCAGATCGGCACACCGACCTATACATACGACCTTTCAAAACTGCTTGTTGATATGTGCGAAAGCGAAAAGTACGGTTATTATCACGCTACCAATGAGGGCGGATACATAAACTGGTACGACTTTACAAAAGAGATATTCAAGCAGGCAGGCTATACCACCAATGTTGTGCCTGTTACTACCGAAGAATACGGCTTGTCAAAGGCAAAACGTCCGCACAACAGCCGTTTGGATAAATCTAAACTTACCCAAAACGGTTTTGCACTCCTTCCCACATGGCAGGATGCACTTTCAAGATACTTAAAGGAGATCGAGTACTGATGGGACAGATCACAGTAGAAAAGAACGTCGGCGGAATTGATGGGCTTTGTGTTATCACGCCTGCTGTTCACGGCGACAGCAGAGGGTATTTTATGGAAACCTACAATGAAAAAGATATGAAGGAAGCCGGTATCAATATCACATTTGTACAGGATAATCAGTCCATGTCAACAAAGGGTGTTCTTCGTGGGCTTCATTTTCAGAAACAGTTTCCTCAGACAAAATTGGTAAGGGTGATAAAGGGAAGTGTTTTCGATGTAGTGGTTGATCTGCGGTCAGGCAGTCAGACATTCGGTCAGTGGCATGGTGTTGTTCTGACAGAGGAAAACAAAAAGCAGTTTCTGATCCCCAGAGGGTTTGCACATGGATTTCTTGTGTTGAGTGATATTGCAGAATTTTGTTACAAATGTGATGACTTATATCATGCTAACGATGAAGGCGGTCTTGCTTGGAATGATCCAGAGATCGGAATTGACTGGGCTTCTGTGGGGGTTAGAGGAGAGTATGACGGAACGGCATGTGCATCAGGCTATACACTTTCAGACGGAACACCGCTGAATCTGAGCGAAAAGGATCAGAAGTGGAACGGTATTAAGTCTTCATTTACTTTTTGAGGTTAAAGGGGTTGGAAAGAATGATTCATTTTAATATACCTCCGTTTGTAGGCACAGAAT
>JAHKXX010000177.1 GCA_020627425.1 bacterium | reverse complement strand
TACCGGCTCTATCTCGAAGGTCTGCTCTATCTCGCCGGTAAACCTTCCCTTGCCCTTTATATAAATATGAGCTGTACCGACATTTACATTGTCGGTTATCTCCATATCATAATCTACATCCTTAACAAGCGGCTTATCACCAAGCTTGAATTCAAAATTGGGAACTATCGGGTTTCCCGTATATAAATATGAGCTGTTCATAATAATAAAACCTCCGTTTTGTTTTGGCAACGCCTATTATAACATAAATTTCTACAAATTTGCGCCGCAAGGCGTAAACAAACGGAAATTTATCAAATGTTCTCTCAGGCGTCCGTTGAGAACGACGCAAGTCGGTCGAAACGGCTAACGCCGTGAGGTTATTATAACACATAAAAACCCGCTTGTCACTATAATTAACCGTTAAAGTCGTGATATTTACAGTTATTTACGGTCATTTTCCGCTTTTATAATCATTTTTTGCAGGAGCACAGGCGTTTTACCGCAGGGTGGTGGCGAAAAAGAGCTTTACCGGGTGATATCGGCAGACGTTTCAAGAGCTATAATTATCATATCATCAAAGCTTTTCTCACGTTCCTGTGCACTGCATTCCTCACCGGTCAGAGGACAGTCGGAAACAGTGCAGATACAAAGAGCATTTTTTGACAGCCTTGCCGCTGTCAGATAAAGCGCGGCACTCTCCATCTCTATGGCAAGTATACCGAGCTTTTTCCATTCGGCAAGAGAATTTGAGTCGTCATAAAAGACATCGGAACAGAAAACAGAGCCTACCCTCACACTTTTTTTCATTCTCCCGGCGCATTCGTATGCCGTCCTCAGAAGATCAAAGGAACAGGTCGGCGCAGGGGTCCCCGGCAGTCTGTACTGACGGGCAAAGGAAGAATTGGTAGCACAGGACATAGCAAGCACGACATCGCGCAGGTGAAGCTCTTCGCTTATGGCGCCGGCAGTACCTATACGGATAATATTATCAACATCATAATAATTATACAGCTCATAGGAATAGATACCAATAGATGGCATACCCATTCCGCTTGCCATAACAGACACGGGCTTGCCCTTATAGCTGCCCGTAAACCCTAGCATACCACGGACATCATTGACAAGAGTCGGGGAGTCAAGGAATTTTTCAGCTATATACTTAGCCCTCAGCGGATCTCCGGGCATAAGAACTGTTTTTGCAAAAGCGCCCTTCTCTGCCCTGTTGTGTGGTGTACTCATAAAAAAGCCTCCTTTTTATCTGATACTCATAATATTTTGTGCAGCAAGCACGGACGCAAGCCGTCCGGTATGAAAATTCAAGGCACCCTGCATCCAGACAGCAAAAGGCTCTCTTAGCGGCGCATCGGCTGATATTTCTATAGAGGAACCGAGGGTGAAGGCTCCGGCAGCCATTATTACCTTGCTGTCATATCCGGGCATATCCCAAGGCTCCGGTGTGACAAAGGAATCGATCGGAGAAGCCTTTTGTACGCCCTGACAGAATCTGACAAGCCTCTCTTCGTTTTGCAGAAGTATTGCCTGTATAATATCTCCGCGTGTTTCGTCATAGTGCGGAGTGACTTCAAATCCGAGAAGCTGATACAGAGCGGAAGTGAATATCGCGGTCTTTACAGCCTCTCCGGTAACGTGCGGAGCGCTGAAAGTACCCATAAACAGTTCTCTGTTGTTTCCGAGAGTACAGCCGATTTCCTTGCCGGTGCCGGGAGTTGTCAGACGATAGCTGCACATCTCGACAAGCTCCTTTTTTCCTGCTATATATCCGCCTGTAGGAGCGATACCGCCGCCGGGATTTTTTATCAGAGAGCCTGCAAAAAGGTCTACCCCTATCTCTCCGGGAGTGGTTTTTTCTACATATTCGCCGTAGCAGTTATCAAGCATTACTATACAGCCGGGAGCAATACTATGAGCTATATCGGCAATCTTTTTTATCTCGGCACTTGTCAGAGTGGGTCTCAGAGAATATCCGCGTGAGCGCTGTATATAGACCATTTTTGTATCTTTTTTTATACGCCCTTTTATTTCTTCATAATCCACTGTGCCGTCCGGCAAAAGCTCTACCTGGTCATAGTTGATACCAAATTCCTTTAACGAGCCGCTGCTCTGACCCCATGCGCCTATGACGCCCTGAAGAGTATCATAGGGCGTTCCAGTTACCGAGATCATAGTGTCTCCCGGACGCAGAACACCGAACAGCGCAACTGTAAGCGTATGTGTACCGCTTGCGAAGTTGTGACGTACAAGAGCGTCCTCGGCGTCAAAGACCTCGGCATAAACGCTGTCAAGAGCCTCTCTGCCTCTGTCACCGTAGCCATAGCCCGTAGACGCAGCAAAACAGGTCTCGCTGACCCGGGCTTTCTGAAAGGCTCTGAGCATCTTCAACTGGTTATATTCCGTGATCTCATCGGTCTTTTTCAGCATTGGCTCTATCATCTGCATAGCCTCGTCAGCCTTTTCAAGAACCATAGAGTCTGTTTTATAAAACGGTATATCCATCATTATCCCCTACAGTGACCCGATACAAAAATACCGCTGTCCTCAAATCCCAGTGATTTGTAGAACTCACTGTTTTTTCCTTTCTCTCTTATAATATAAATATCCTTTTCCTTCAGCAGCTCTGCAAGTGATATGACCGCAGCGCTGCCGAGTCCCTGTCGTCTCATATCCGGTCTTACTGCAACGGCTCCTATAACGGCACAGGAGTGATTCATGCCGACCGTCATAGCACATGACAACAGGTTGCCGCTGTCATCCTCTGCTGCTCTTATAAAAGCCGTACCGTGGCGTAATTTGTGAGACATATCAAGAATAAAGTCTTCCCTGTCTGGTACGGCAAGAACTTCGCAGCAGCACAGCAGATCATACACACTGTTAAGCTCGGGGCAGTCGGTGATTTTAAATGGGCAGTCAATGCTTTTGAGTTTTTGGAGCTTCATGACAACACTTTCATTATAGATATATTCATCCGAAAAAGGTCTTGAGGAAGAAAGTGTTTTACATCCGATAATTCGGATAAATTCGGCAAGCTCGTCTTCATCACTTTTCTCCGTAAGTAATACGGTAGCATCGCCAGCGCATTTCATTATGAGTGATACCGGCAAGCCGTCAGACAGCTGTATCCAGAAGTCATTTCCGCAAAAGCCCTGACCGAAGCTGTCAAAGGCACAGCCGATACGCGCACAGTAAACATTACTAAGCGTGCACATGGCTTTGAAGTCGTGTATGGTTTTTTCATCAACATAGCTTATCATAACTATTCTACCGGCTCCGCCATTTGTTCCGAAAGCAGGTATACAAGGTCATAAACGCTTTGTGCATCCGAAACCGACGCTATACTGCTTGCGGAATGTATATATCTGCACGGTACCGACACCGCGGCAGTCCTTACACCTGTACGCGAAACGCTGATGGCTCCTGCGTCGTTGCCGCCGGCTATTTTTGTTTTGGTCTGTACGGGGATATTTTTTTCCCTTGCAAGGTCCATCGCCATATCATAGTATTCCTTATCATAGATAGTAGCCCTGTCCATAAAGGACACGACCGCACCTTTACCCACACAGCATACCCTGTTTTCATTCTCGCAGAAGGGTACGTCGGACGCGGTAGTGCCTTCGACAATTACAGCGCAGTCCGGCGCTGTCATAAAGGCTGCTGCCCTTGAACCGCGAAGACCTACTTCCTCCTGTACGACAAAGCTGAAATACATATCGCAGGGAAGCTCTGACTTTATCATTTCTATCAAAACAAGACAGCCAAGCCTGTCGTCTATTGCCTTTGATATTATTCTGCCGTCCTTTATTTCAAACGGTGCGTCAAATACTATGCTGTCGCCGAGACTGATATATTTTTCCGCCTGTTCGCGGCTTTCGGCACCTATATCTATCTGTAGGTCTGATACAGGGGTGCTTTTCTTTCTTTCTGCGTCGCCGAGGACATGGATGGGTACGGCATTTACTATGCCGCTTATATTGTTTTTACCTATTCTGACATATCGTGACGCTGCTGCGCTGTCGATTATACCGCCGACAGGAGCAAATTTCATTGTACCGTTTTCATTTATATATGTTACTATAAAGCCTACCTCGTCCATATGAGCGCTGACAAGAAGCTTTTTTGCGGCTCTTTTTCTGCCGCGCTTAAAGACCAGAAGGTTACCCATATTGTCTGTTTTTATACTATCGGCAAAGTCCTTTATCTCTTCCTTTATTATATCCCGTATCTGTGATTCGTCACCCGAGATACCGTAGGCTGTACAGAGCTTTTCTAAAAGAACAAGATCTATCATAGGTCAAGCCCTCCCGTAAGTACATATTCCGCAAGCAGTCGTGCAGTGTTCTCAAGGTCACACAGAGCCACAGCCTCGCATTGAGTATGCATATTTTTCAGCGGATAGGAGAGCACTGCTGTTCTTACGCCGCCCCGGGAGAGAGAGATCCTGTCCGCGTCCGTACCGGTAGCTCCGCCTGTCACTTCATAGGCAAGCTCTATACCGAGCTGTCCTGCAAGCTCCTTCAGTTTGCTGTTCATCTCTTTAGAAACTGTCGGAGAAAGCGTCAGCATTACACATTTACCAAAAGGTCCGCTATGAGATTTCATCACTCCGACCTCTACTGCAAAATCCGCATCAACTATGATCGCTTCATCAGGAGCAAGAGAAAATGCAGAGGTTCCTGCACCAAGCTCGCCCGTCTCCTCCTGTACGGTAAATACAAGTGAAAGACGTACAGGCAGCGGTTTACCTTTTAACAAACGGGCTGTCTTTATCAGCACTGCCATGCCTGCGCGGTTATCAAGAGCCGGAGCGGCAACAATATCACTCAGCAGCCTTGTCGGTCTGCCGTAGAGATAAACGCTGTCTCCGGGCGATATTATTTCTTTAACCTTTTCTTCACTGAGACCCGTATCTATCCATATTTTATCCCGTGAGAGCTCTGCGTCTCCTTTACTGAGATGCGGCGGCTCAGTACAGATGACTGCTGTCACGTTTTCTTTTCCGACAATAGTTACTGCACTTCCCGGAAGTGTACGAAGGTCTATACCACCGACAGGCTCGGCTTTAACAAAGCCGCCCTCCCCTATATATGTAACGGTAAGACCGATACGGTCTGTATGCGCATCAAGCATAATATGCTTATCGGCGTTTTTATCACCCACAGAGGCAATGATATTTCCCGAATTATCAATCTCGACCTCTGCACAGCCGTCAAGAAGATCTTTTATTATTTCCGTCATTTCAGATTCTCTGCCGCTGATACCCTTATCAACACAGAGAGTACTTAGCATTTCAAACAATTGATTCACCCCGGTTATTTAAGGCTGTTGACTATGTTTTTAAAGTGTATACCCTTTTCGGCAAAATTTTTGTACATATCAAAGCTTGCGCTTGCAGGAGACATAGAAACTATATCACCCTGCGTCGCATTTTCTCTTGCCGCAGCCACAGCCTCCTCCATATTATTGACCCTGATGATAACGGGGTTGTTTTCACTGTAGGCAGGGGATTTTTTTGTTGCCTCCTCTATCTTATCGGCAGTCGCTCCGAAAAGAATAAGCACGCGTACCTTTTCGGGTATAGCGAACCCGAGCTCATCATAGGGGATCTTTTTATCATAGCCGCCTGCTATGAGAATAATTTTTCTGTCAAACAGAGACAAGGTACCCTTCAGTGTTCTTGTAGGGCTGGTACCGATAGCGTCGTTATAGTAGGATACTCCCTCAAAGACCCTGACAAGCTCTGATCTATGCTCTACTCCGCCGAAGCTTTCGGCAGTTTTTACAATTGTATCCGTGGATACCATACCCCATACTGCGCTGATCGCGGCAAGGTAGTTTTCTATATTATGCAGCCCGGGGATCTTTATACGGGATGCATCCATAATATAGGTCTCATCGCCGTAATAATTCATCATTATTTTTCCGTCCTCAGTCATATATGCGCCGTTATCGGTTTTTTCTCTGCGCGAAAAGAAAAATGTCTGACCTCTGGTAAATTCACCGAACGAACGGGATATATCGTTATCAAGGTTCAGCACAGCCTTTGAAAAAGCATTCTGGTGAAGGATGATATTCTTCTTTGAGTCGATATATTCCTGCATATCCTTATGTATATCCAGGTGATTAGGCGCAAGATTTGTCACCACTGCAATATCCGGGCTTTTTCTCATAGAGATAAGCTGAAAGCTTGACAGTTCCACCACAGCCACATCATCAGGTGATATACTCTCTATTTCCGGCAGCAGGGGCTTACCTATGTTACCGCCGAGGTGTACGTTATAGCCGTCAGCCTTAAGAAGCTCAGAGATAATTGTTGTAGTAGTTGTTTTTCCGTCGCTGCCGGTAACGGCGATCGTTTTACACGGACAAAGGTCAAAGAACATTTCCATCTCGCTTGTAACGATCTTGCCGTCTTTTCTCAGGTCATTCAGTTCATCGGAATAAAACCTCATACCGGGTGTTCTGAAAATAATATCCGCATCCGGCAATTGAAGATAGCCTTCTCCCAGTCTCAGCTCTGCTCCGTACTCTACAGCCTTATCGGCATTTTCTCCGAGAGCCTCTCTTTCTCTTTTATCGCACGCCAGAACTCTTGCCCCGTATTTCTTGAAGAGCTTTATCAGCGGCAGATTACTGCCGCCTATTCCGCACAGTGCCACGGTTTTATTTTTAAACTCCCAAAGCCTTCTCTCTATACTGTCCATAAAGAAATCTCCTTTTTATTTAGTTATCATAAGCAGTAAAATGAATTACTCCCTGCCAAACACAAATATTATATCACATAAAAAACAAAACTTCAATCGCGCAGTGCGCGTGCTCGCGCTGAGCAATGCGCGTGCTCGCGCTGAGCAATTCGCGCACTGTAGTTGGTGTTACCGCCAACCATTTTGGCACGCGTACGAGCTTGGTTTATTGTCCCTCTCTTTCCGCGTCACGCCGCTCAGGGCGGCGCTTAGCGCTGCTTTTAAGTGGACGCAAATATATTTCTCTGCACTATTTGTGTACCGACTTTTAATCATAAAATAATTAAGGCAACACCGCACAGAGATTGTGCGTCAGATTTCGAGCATAATTTTTTGTCAGAT
>JAHKXX010000176.1 GCA_020627425.1 bacterium | reverse complement strand
TGTATCTTGAAACAATGTCCCGAAGAACAATTGCATCATACAAGTCTCTGAGATAAATATTCTGGGTATGCTCGTCCTTCATCTGCCAGACCTGCGGAAATCCGCCGTATTTCAGATAATCGGCAAACAGCCTGCTATCCGATTCAAAAAGATTTTCGGATAACAGATATTCCTTTGTTTCGGCAAGTGTAAACGGATACACATGTATCTGAACATACCTTCCTGCAAGATAGGTAGCAAGTTCACCGGATAAAAGCTTGGAGTTTGATCCTGTGATATAGATGTCACACTGAAAATCCACACGAAATGAATTTATGACCTTTTCCCAATGCTCAGTCTCCTGTATCTCATCCAGAAAAATATAGATCTTTCCGCTTGCTTCCTTTGCTTTTGATGAAACATACTCATATAAAGTATCGGCGTTCTGTAGCTTGCGATTCAGAGCAGATTCAAGATTGATGCTGATGATATTGTTTCTATCAATTCCTTTATTTATCAAAAGATCCTGAACCTGCGAAAGTAATACGGTTTTACCGCTTCTGCGTATTCCAGTCAGCACTTTTATAATGTCAACATCTATAAGCGGTTCTATCTGACTAAGATACAGCTTTCTTTTTATCATATCGGCACTTCCTTTACAAAACTATTATAATCTGCATTTTGTTAATTATACCATAACAAAATATCAAAATCAATAATTTTGTGTTGGATTGTATGTCATCTGCTGTAGGTTTATCCTACATCAAATCCACCGCTGAGAATGAATTTTCTCAGGATAGTGTCAACCTTTACAGGAATACGGAACGGTTTTACAGAAGCGCCTTCTGTTTTTTCAAAAAAGGCTTTTGCTTTTTCTTTATCAACGGTTGCTTTTAATCTGTCAAATAATCCGAATTCGTTAATATTGTTTTCATTTATACTGCGGTTCATAAATGCTCTGAGTAATTCTTCGTCGACTCCAAGCGCTAAAGCAAATTTATGTATTCTGTCATTCTGAGCATCAGATTGATATTGATTTATATAGTCTATGAGTGTTTTACTATCCGAAACAACTATATTACCCTGCTGAACATCTGTCAGGAAAATCTTTGCATATTTTTGCTGTTCCTGAGACAGTACAGCAAAAGACTTATGTAATTCTCTTAGTGCAGAAGTAGCTTCAACACCATCCTGTAATTCCTTGAGATATTTGCGGAAACGGGATTCCATATAGTTTCTGTCTATCGTTCCGGTATTGATCTCTGTCAGATGCGGATCAATTTCATACGGTATTTCTTCCTCATGATCGTGCGGCTCACCCGGAGTAAAAAGCTCCTTGTATCTCTGTGCTAAAGTAAGATAATCGGTCTCAGTCGGAAAAATACTGATCGTTTCTGTGTTACCGTCTTTCGTTTCAAAGCTGTATTATCTCATGCTCCATTTGAATCCTTGTATAATGGCAGATTCAAGATAAGTATTCAGATCCTTGAAGAGCTTTGCAAACTTTCCTCTTGCAGAAATATCATCCGGCAGTCTGTCAAAATCTTCTATACCATTTGCATTGAATAAAGATACGATCTCTTCGTAGACAAGATTCATCATCTTCAGGTTTTCATCAAGCTTGCTGACAAAAATTCCATAAGGACGTTCGCCCGAATACAGCTTGAAGGCTTCTTCGATATTCGAGTGCATTGTATGCGGCTTGCGATAATAACGGATTATTCCGAACGGCTTTTCAGAAGGATCAAACAGACGGTTTGTCCTTGAAAAAGCCTGAATGAGCCCTTCATATTTCAGCATTTTATCAAGGTACAATGTGTTTACCCATTTTGAATCAAATCCGGTAAGCATCTGATCAACAACTATCAGCAGATCAATTTGCTTTGAACGGTCATTCTGTATGTTGCTATATGGAGATTTATGTGCCAATCGTAAAGATAAATCTTTCTTATATGCAGCAAATGTCGGAATGGTATAGTTAACACCAAACGTATTATTATAATCCGTCAGGAGCTCTACAAGCCCGTCTTCCTTGAATACTGCACCCGGATTGTTGTCAATATTCGGATCAAAAAGAGGAAAAGCCCTGATGTCTTGAGCAATTTCTTTGAAAAGCCGATAATAATATATCGCCTCCGGAATGCTGCTTGTTGCCAGAATCGCATGGAATCTGCCGTTATGGCTCAGACGAAGCCAGTTATCACGGATATCCTCAACAACGATCGTTCTATGTTTTTTACCCTGATTTTCATCGTCATACTGAGCTGAAGGAAGATAATCCTCAATACCCTTGATATATTTCCCGTCATTATCATGATAACCTGCCATGGGGATCTTTGTCTGATCCATATATTCATAATATATCTTTTCTTTTTTCGGATCAGAAAAAACTTCCGACAAGCTTTCTGCCTTTGCTTTTTCAAGTGCAACTGCTTTTTCTTACGTCTTGATCTTTATAGGTCATTACCATTGTCGGATCAAAGCCAAGAACATTTCTGTCACGGATACCGTCAGCGATAGAGTATCTATGCAGTTCATCGCCGAAAACATCTGTTGTAGTGCTCATTTTCTTTTTGTTCTCATCATGTATCGGCGTACCCGTAAAACCGAAAAACATTGCATTTGGAAAAGTATTTTTGATATTCATGAGCATATCGCCAAAGGTGTCACGATGACATTCATCGACTATAAAAACGATTCTTTTACGGTTTATCAGTTCGATATCCTTTGCCTTATATCCGCTTTCTTCCATTACCCGACTCATTTTCTGAATAGAAGTAACTATCAGTGTATCGCCGGGATTATTTCTTTTGAGTTTTGTTACAAGAACGCCTGTATTCTCAGTCGCCTGAACAGATTCTCTGTCATCGGCAAAACCACGGTATTCAATAAGAGACTGCGTGCCAAGCTCAATTCTGTCCATCAGAAATACCACTTTATCGGCATCACCGGAATTTGCAATAAGCTGTGCTGATTTAAAGCTTGTCATAGTTTTACCCGAACCCGTTGTATGCCATATATATCCGCCTCTCTGGTTAGGTTCGGACCATTTTCTTTTTGCAACTCTCTGTGATATTGCAGAAGCGGCATAATACTGATAGCTGCGCATGACTTTGAGTATATTATCAGTTGTATCGGCTACTGTATAAAAACCGATCATCTGATGAGCCATCGGGATAGAAAGAAGATCACTTGCTATCTTTTCCCAATTGTTTACCGGTTCGTTATTAAAATCAGCCCAATGGAAATAATAATCCGGATTGTATTTTCCATCCGCGCCGGGATTGGCAAAATAAAGAGTTTCCTCCGGTGTCATCGCCACAAAAATCTGAACAAGGGAAAACAGACCGGTAAATACGCCCTCATGTGCATATTTCTGAATCTGGTAGCAAGCCTGACTGACCGGGATACCGCTCTTTTTTAGCTCTACATGAATAACAGGCATACCGTTGATCAGCAGCGTGAAATCTCCTCTGCGGTCACTGAGCATTTTAGTTTTTGCAGTAAATTTCGGCTGTTGAGCTATCTGGTATCTGCTCTGACCTCCGGCAATTTCCTGACGGTCATATATTTTCAGACTGATCTCTTTTCCGAAATGGAGCTTGTCGTCTGGATTGTCACGTTTCACTGTAACGGTCTTGCCGTTTATAAAACCGTTTAATCTGACGGGAGTGCGAAGAGTCTTGATTTGTTCAAGTATCTGATGCATTTCTTATTCGGTGAGAGGAACATCATTGAGGCGGTCGATCTCGTTATTATTCTCAAACAGGATATCCGCCCAATTCTTTATCAGTTCTTTTTCTGTCTTATAGCGGAGTATTTCCGGCTGACCGGTCGAATGATTGACCCATCCGGCATCAACAAGTCTGTCTATAACTGCCTCTTCAAACTCTGCTTCGGTTTTAAATATCATTTCTGAACAACTCCTTTGTCTGAAAATGTATATTTTAAAGTATTTCTGTATACTTTTTAACTTGAAATGCTTACACTGATGAAGGGTGATAAGGTGGTCGAGGTTGCGAAAATAGTCTCCGATCCTCTGCTGTTCTTCTGCTGATTTTGGAAAAATAATCAGTGTATCTTGTATTGCTGATTTTGAGATAGATGATACTTTTGTTCCCTGCATCAGCGGTAATAATTGATCGTGATATGAGTTGGAATTCAAGTAGTAACCTAAATAGCCGCATGAGAATTCTAACCTTGCTCTGACAGGAATAGTATGGAGTCCAGCAAGTACCTTTTCCCCTTGTAAATTCGCTATTTCAATAAATTTCCCAACCGTTTCGTCCTCTGCCGCATCTGCAATAATAATATCAACATTTTGCAGTTCTGATGAAGAATACTTCTTTGCGATTGCATCATCAACTATATACGGAATCTTTTCTGAACTAACATCTAAAACCTCTCCAAATCTAACAAGAATATCACCATAATGAACATTCATTACAGACCCTTGCTCGTCAGATAAATCTGCTCTTGAAAGGGCGTTATTTTGCAAGACATCAATTATTGAACTTACGCTGTTCCCAACCTGCCTGCCGGCAGGCAGGGCATCAGTAAATCCGGCAAATCTTATCTCCGGTTTTTTCTCATTTTCCGACATTCTCAACACCCCCCGAGCAACTTTTTAAGCTCCGCAATACCTTTCATATCAAATTCCGAACCGGTCAGCTCGTCGAGCATTGCACAGAGGTTCATTGATCCGGGAAATCAGGACTTTGGCAGCCGCTATCTTGAAAATGCGGAAACTGCCGCAGTCGGAAGGGCTTTGGCGGATGCAGGCTACGGTCTGCAATTCTGTCTGGAACCCGATCCCACGCCCGTGGATATGGGACAGCAGTTTTTCGGACAGACGGAAATGATGCCCGATGAGATCGGCTCAATGACAGAAACAAGCGTACAGAATTTCGTTCAGCCTGCTCCCGTAACAACGGTCAGCAATGCGCCGAATATGATGTATGCTCCCGGTTATCAGATGCCAAACAATCAGCAGGGATATAACCCACAGTATGGAAACATTCCTCAGCCTGCACCCACCGCACCTACATTTACAAACCAGATGCCGGTTGAACATATCGTGCAGAATATGCCTTATGAGGAGACCGTAAAGGTCGTCTATCACTGCAACGGCAAGCACAACGGAAAAACTCTCGGACAGATAGCCGTTGAGTATTTCAGCTCTATCAAGTGGCTTGCAGAAAGCTATCGTGGAGATAAAAACCTTTATAAAGGCGCTGCAAAGATAATTCTGAACAGGCATACGGGAGGACAGTAAAATGATGTACATCATTACCATTGACAGCAGCTTCATTCGTGATGCGCAGTATGCAGATACTAACGGTCTTCCTGATTTGGAAATGGAAAGTATTTATATGGACAGCGACCTTGATTATCTATGGAAGGACTTTTATCCAGAACATTTTCTCGGTGTTATTGATGCATCATCAAAGGAAGAGGCTATAACGAAAGCTGTTTCTGTAAGAAAGCATGATCCGAGAATACTGAAAGCATACTGCATTGATGAAGTCAGAATGTAAGAAAGACCTTCCCGCAGTTTGTTCCAACAGACTGCGGGATCATTTCAAGAGAAACGGAGGTATCAGAAATGAACAATGAACAGGGGGGAACAAAATGGATTTTCCATTTGATATTTACGATGTTGCCGATCAGCTCGGACTGGAGCTGAAAAGGCAGCATCCGAAATCATCAGATTATAACTGTCCGTTTTGCGACGGCAAGGGCAAGCTGAACCTGAATGTTGAGCATAATGTTTTTCGCTGTAACAGGTGCGGAGAATATGGCGGAATGATAGATCTTTTTTGCAAGCTCACAGGAACATCAGACCGCAAGACCGCATATAGACTTTTAGCGGAACATAATGGTTATTCGGTCGTACAAAGACAAATACGGAAAAAGACTGTTTCCGGTATAAAAGAGGCGGAAAAAGCAGATATAAAAACCCTGCACAAATTTTATTCTGCAATGCTTAGTATCCGGACACTGAATCCTTCGCACAAGAGAAATCTTCTTGAAAGGGGACTCTCAGAAGAACAGATCAGGATAAATATGTACCGTTCTGTTCCGAGGGGCGAATACGATCATATCGTTTACAGGCTCCTTGAACAAAATCTTAACCTTATTGGTGTTCCTGGCTTTTATGTCAGTGATGAAGGCAAAATAAAGATCAATCTTCATCAATGCATGGGCGGTTTTTTGTTCCGGTGTTTAATGAAAACAGACAGATTTGCGGCTTGCAGATACGATTGGATAATCCTATTGAAAGACGCAAATATATGTGGTTTTCAAGCTCCGAGAAAAACGGCGGTTGTTCATCCGGCAGTCCCGTGCAGATAAGCGAAAACATCTTTGACAGTGAAGTTATCTATGTCACGGAAGGACCGCTTAAAGGACAGATAGCGCATCATCTTTCCGGCAAGCCGTTTATTGCAGTAGCCGGAGTAAACCAGCAGAAGGAGCTTGATAGCTTATTCCTGCGTATTCGCAATGAAGGGAAATGCAGTATGTTGCAGAAACTGCCGACCACGAACTTGAGAACATTGTAAATTAAATGGCAGAATCTGCTGTTCACAGTGCAGTCGAGGATGATCTTCTTGACGAGATAAAGAAAACTGTCAAGGATATTGATTTCGGTGATATACATAAAAATGTGGATATTGTTATTCACCGACTGAAGGAGCTTTCGGGCAGGGAGCCTGAGCTTTATGACAAGGCAATGGCTGAACTTAAACCCATTTCAAAGATGCTGCAAAAGAGCATAATGAATGTCATCAGGCAGCGTCAGCGCGGCGCGAACGAAAGAGGACTGCTCATGGGCAGCCGCATTGATCATACAGCATATTACCGTAATGATGGTAAAATATTCACCAAACGAAACAGACCAAATGACGAGATAAGTCTTGCCGTCGGCATACTTTTGGATATGTCGGGCAGTATGTGCGGTGAGCGTATCAGAATTGCACAGGCTATGACTTTTGTTGTATATGATTTTTGCAGCAAGTCGCTGAGTATTCCTGTTACTATATACGGACACGATACAACATACGGCAACACTGTAAACCTCTACTCCTTTGCTGAGTTTGACAGCATCGAC
>JAHKXX010000175.1 GCA_020627425.1 bacterium | reverse complement strand
GACAAAATCGACGCAGGAATACTGACGTATTTCAAGGAGATTTTGGCGAAAATGACGGAAAATTCGCCGAAAGATGGCGTGCAAAGCCGACAGGCGGTCTTTGTGCGGTGTTGCCTTAATAAAAACCGAAGAATAAAGGCTGAAAACTTAAAAATGATCGTGTGAAACTCACATCACACTCACTGCACTGTTTTCTTGGAGACAATAAGTAGAATAGAGAAATATACTCATACACACTTCAAACCAGCACGAGCGGCACCCTGAGTGCCGTGACGCGGACGGCACTGTAAAATAAACAAAGCATTGGACGGTGCTCTGTAGTTGGCGGCAACAAGAACCATCCACGCTCCGGCGTGCCTGTGCACGCCCTTGACGCCGTGCGGCAAGAGAGAGTCGACCGCGGAGGCACTCCGCTATTTTTTGTGAAAAACAATTGAAGTCAAGGGCTTGTTGTGGTAGAATATTATTGTATTGTATCCCTAAGCGGAACAGTAACATTATTAACAGGGAGAGGTTTTGTATGAAAAATACTGCCGTGACTCTTATACAGCAGAAGCAAGCAGGAGAGAAAATACTGATGCTTACTGCTTACGATTATACGACGGCTTGTATTGAGGATGAATGCGGAGTAAACTCGATCCTGGTCGGGGACTCGCTCGGTATGGTAATGCTCGGATATGAGAATACTCTGCCGGTCACTATGGAGGATATGATCCACCACACAAGGGCAGTGTCACGCGGAGCAAAAAATGCCTTTGTCGTTGCCGATATGCCATTTATGTCATATCAGACAAGCGTCTATGACGCTGTTGTAAATGCAGGACGACTGATAAAGGAAGGCGGAGCACATGCGGTAAAGCTTGAGGGCGGTGCCGAAGTGTGTGATCAGATAAAGGCTATTGTCGATTCCTCTATACCGGTCGTAGCCCATCTGGGACTCACTCCGCAGTCAGTGAACGCTTTCGGCGGCTTTAAGGTACAGGGCAAAACATTTGAAAAAGCAAAAAAGCTTTTATCAGATGCTTACAAAATTCAGGATGCCGGAGCATGTGCCGTAGTGCTTGAATGTGTACCGGCAAAGTTAGCTTCGTTAATAACCGAGAAGCTGTTTATTCCTACAATAGGTATCGGAGCCGGAGACGGCTGTGACGGTCAGGTTCTTGTTTATCAGGATATGTTGGGTCTGACTCAGGGACACACACCGAAGCTCGCAAAGAAGTTTGCCGATGCAGGAGCTCTTTTCCGTCAGGGGATCACCGACTATATAAACAGCGTCAGAGACGGAGCCTTTCCGACAGAGGAGCACAGCTTTAAAATAGACGATGATATAATTGAAAAACTGAAATAAATTTAACCGCAAAGCGACAGCAAGCCTACGGCTTGCACTTGCTTGTTGAAAACAAAGCTTTTGAGAGATAGGGAGACAGAATATGAAAATAGTCAAGACAATTGAAGAAGTACGACGTCAGGTTAAGGAATGGAGAGCAGAGGGTCTTACGGTCGGTCTTGTTCCGACAATGGGCTACCTGCACGAGGGTCACGCAAGCCTTATAGAAGCGTCTCACAGGGACAACGACAGAACGGTTGTTTCGGACTTTGTAAATCCTATGCAGTTCGGACCTACTGAGGATCTGGAAACTTATCCAAGAGATCTCGACAGGGACGCTGCACTTGCAGAGGAACACGGCTGCGATCTTATATTTAATCCCGAGCCTGACGAAATGTACAGAGACGGGTTCAGCTCATTTGTAGATATGACTGTGCTTACCGAGGAGTTGTGCGGACTCAGCAGACCGGTGCATTTCCGCGGCGTATGCACGGTAGTAACAAAGCTCTTCAATATAGTAAAGCCCGACAGAGCATACTTCGGCAAAAAAGACGCACAACAGCTTGCGGTTATAAAGCATATGGTCGAAGATCTTAATATGGACCTAGAAATAATAGGTTGTCCTATAGTAAGAGAAGCGGACGGGCTGGCAAAAAGCAGCAGAAACACCTACCTCAGCGCAGAGGAAAGACAGCAGGCACTTGTGCTTTCAAAGGCAATTAAGCTGGGGGCAGAGCTTGTAAGAGACGGCGAACGTGATTGCGGCAGAATAATAAAGTCTATGACAGAAAAAATCAATTCGTGCAGTGCAGCAAAAATTGATTATGTAAAAATTGTAGACGAAAAAACCATGCAGCAGATATCAACTATTGACAGACCTGCTCTGTGCGCTATAGCCGTATATATAGGTAAAACAAGGCTTATAGACAATTTCTTTACATCAGACTTATAACCACACAGCAAGACTAGTACCCCTTTGCTTGTTGAAAGCAAAGCTTTTAAAAAATTACCCGGAGGACTTAAAATGACTATATCCGTACTAAAAAGCAAAATACACAGGGCTACTGTGACACAGGCGGAGCTGAACTATGTAGGCAGCGTAACTATTGACGAGGAGCTGATGGAGCAAAGCGGTATCGTCGAATATGAACATGTCCATATAGTAAATATAAACAGCGGCAGCCGCATAGAAACCTATGTAATAGCCGGAAAGCGAGGCAGCGGCACAATATGTCTTAACGGCGCCGCAGCCAGAAGCGGTCAGCGCGGCGACAAAATAATTATTATGTCCTACGCAAATATGACTCCCGAGGAAGCAAAGACTACTCCGCCGACTGTAGTTTTTGTGGATGATAATAACAGGATTACTAAAAAGGCTCATTATGAAAAGCACGGAGAACTTGTTAATGATTGATACGGCTGCATTATTCATTAAATCTTACCAAAATTCTACAAAACATTGTGCAATACCTACGGAATATAACATCTAAATTTATTAGTAATTACTTGTTGACAAACTATATTGAAATACGCTATAATATATAGGTATCGTAATG
Source organism: bacterium (assembly GCA_020627425.1). GTDB lineage: Bacteria > Bacillota > Clostridia > Oscillospirales > Acutalibacteraceae > UBA1213. The sequence continues at coordinate 736 of JAHKXX010000175.1, read as the reverse complement.
ACACAAACCCCTGCCTTATGGCGGATGGGAGGGAAGATAAATGGCTGAAGTAAGAATCAAGGATAATGAGTCTCTTGAAAGCGCTCTCAGAAGATTTAAGAAGCAGTGTGCAAGAGCAGGAGTTATCGCTGAGGTTCGTAAAAGAGAAGCTTATGAAAAGCCTTCTGTAAAACGCAAAAAGAAGTCTGAAGCTGCTCGTAAGCGTAAGTACAAGTAATTGTAATTACAAAGAAATTTTGGATATTTCCGAGGCAATAGCCAGAGATAACTGCCTTTGGCGGTTGTGTAGGCTTGCTCGGAGGTATCCTTTTTTTATTATTGAGGAGTAAAAGCCTATGAGCCTTTTAAAGCCTACCATAGCGCTTAACAGAGTAACCGATATTACCTATGAAATGCTTAAAGAACTGAACATTGACGCTATACTGCTTGATGTTGACAATACCCTTGCGCCGCCTTCGTCACAGGTTCCCTACATCGGCGCAAAGTCATGGATAGATGAAATAAAAGCGCATGGAATACATATAGTTATCTGCTCTAATAATTTCAAAAAGCGGGTAAAGCCTTTTTCCGACAGCATGGGTCTTGAGTGTGTGGCTATGAGTCTGAAGCCTACACCGTTCGGCTTTATACGGGCAAAGAATAAGCTGAAAGAAAAGCCGGACAATGTGCTTGTAGTCGGCGATCAGATATTTACCGATGTACTTGGCGCAAATCTGGGCGGTATGAAATCGGTGCT
>JAHKXX010000174.1 GCA_020627425.1 bacterium | reverse complement strand
TATTTGCTGCCCCCTTCTTCTGCAATATACTTATCGAGTATCTTATCGACCTCTTTCGGGGTAAGCTTACCATAAACCTCTTCGTCGATCATCATGACAGGAGCCAGACCGCACGCACCGACGCAACGGCACGAATCTATAGAGAACAGTCCGTCCGATGTACATTCTCCGCTCTTTATACCGAGCTTCTTTTCTACCTCGGCAAGAACCTTGTCAGCACCCTTTACATAACACGCCGTACCAAGACAGACACTGATCCTGTGCTTGCCCTTCGGAGTAAGGCTGAAACGGGAATAGAACGTAGCTACACCGTATACCTCGCTGAGTGATACTCCCAGTCCGTCAGCAACCATCTGCTGTACCTCTATCGGAAGGTATCCGTAGATCTCCTGTGCCTCATGAAGAACAGGAAGCAACGCTCCGGGCAGCTGTTTGTTTTGCTCAATAATTTCCTTCAGCTTTTGCTCTTGAGCAGGTGTCCCTGTAAACTCAGGGATATTTTTTTCTGCCATTTATATTCCTCCTAAATTTTATTTTTTCATTCGCAAAAAGTTTGCGTGATTTATAGATATTATACCTTTTTATCAGAATAATTACAAGAATATTTTGTATTTTTCCATAATTTTTGTAGAAAGGATAATGAAAATATTTATGACATCTTTTCTATTAATAAGTACATAAATCAATAATTCTTATTGTTTTTATTTGTATTATGACAAATTTCTATATTAATATAATATAATGATTGTTGATTTTATATAATAATAAAACAATATTCATTTTTATTTTTTTACCGTTACAGACAATTCCCGTAAATAATGTCAGAACTAAGCTTTTTTAAGTAAAAACGGCACCCGATAAGGGTGCCGCATATATTATTATTCGCTTATAAAGCCGAGAACTACTTCCTCTGCCTTTGCTACTGCATTGTCTATCTTTGAAATGTCTCCTACGCCTGCCATAGCTCTTTCGGGCTTTCCGCCGCCTCTGCCGTCTACCAGTGCTGCAACGGCTTTTATTATCTTTCCTGCGTTTGCGCCCTTCAGGAGAGTCTCTTTACCGCAGGCAACGGCGATATTTGCCTTATCTCCGTCTATACCGAACAGAACGGCAACTGTTTTTGGAGCTATCTCCAGAACTCTGTCAGACATCATCTTCAGCATAGCCGAGTTTGTAGACTCAAATTTTCCGCTGATAACACGGACGCCCTTTTTCAGCTCTGAATTTGTAAACAGACCGTCAATAGCAACGACTGACAGCTTCGAGGTAAGGCTTTCTATTTCTCTGTCCTTTTCTTTCAGCTCGGCTACGGTATGCTCACAAGTATTCACAAGCTCGCTGATACTTGTAGCCTTCAGTGCTTTCATAGAACCGTAAAGAACGCCTGTCATTTCTTCCAGCACGCCTAAAACGCCCGAACCGGTCACTGCTTCTATTCTGCGAACACCGGAAGCAACAGAACCTTCACTGAGTATTTTAAACAGTCCGATCTTAGAGGTATTGTCAACATGGGTACCGCCGCAGAACTCTCTGGAGAACTCGTCCACCATAACGACCCTTACCTCGTCGCCGTACTTTTCTCCGAACAGAGCCATTGCGCCGAGCTTCTTCGCTTCATCTATCGGCATTACTTTTGTAACGACATCAACACACTCAAATATCTGTTCGTTTACGATCTTCTCTACCTTGGCGATCTCCTCATCGGTAAGAGCGGAGAAATGAGTGAAGTCAAACCTTAGCTTATCAGCCGTAACCAGCTGACCTGCCTGCTCTACATGGGTACCGAGCACTTGTCTTAGTGCTGCCTGAAGCAGGTGGGCTGCGGTATGGTTACGCATTACAGCCATACGGTTTTCTTTGTTGACCTCTGCGCGAACGGTGTTGCCTACCTCTATTGTACCCTCTTCAATATAGCAGCGGTGCATATAGATACCGTTGCTGTCCTTTACGGTATCAACTACAGACAGCTTTACTCCGTCTGATGTTATTGTGCCCTTATCGCCTACCTGTCCGCCGCTTTCTGCGTAGAACGGAGTCCTGTCAAGAACTACAACGATGTTTTCTCCGGTACCGCCGAACTGAGTTCTCTCGCCGTCCTTTATAACGGCAAGTATTTTTGCATCCTCCAGGAGTTTCTCATAGCCGACAAACTCTGTAGCATCTATGCCCGATAGGTCTGCGCTGTCGCTGAGCCATGCATCGGCTCCGGCGTTTTTGCGCGCCTTCTTTGCACGCTCCTTCTGTTCCCTCAGCAGGGCGTTATAGCCGTCAATATCTACAGTCATACCCTTTTCCTCTGCCTCTTCTACGATGAGATCTATCGGGAAGCCAAAGGTATCGTTAAGCTTAAAGGCATTCTCGCCGGAGATACGGTTTATATCAGATTTTTCTATTATTTCGTTAAGCATAGCAAAGCCCTGGTCAAGAGTACGTCTGAACGACTCCTCCTCGGTCTTTATTACCTTTACAATAAGCTCTCTTTTCTCCGCAAGCTCGGGGTAAGCAGGGTTTTCGTGGATAACGGTATCAACTACTTTATAGAGGAACGGATCTGTCGTACCGAGAAGTCTGCCGTGTCTTGCAGCCCTTCTCAGCAGGCGGCGAAGAACATAGCCTCTGCCTTCGTTAGATGGCATTACACCGTCTGCGATCATAAAGGTAGTGCTTCTGATATGATCGGTAATAACGCGCAGAGATATATCCGTTTTTTCTCCCTCGCCGTAGCTTACTCCGACAAGCTCGCTTATTTTTTTCATTATGTTCTGCACTGTATCGACAAGGAAGAGGTTATCGACTCCCTGCATAATACAAGCAAGTCTTTCAAGACCCATTCCCGTATCAATGTTGGGGTGATCCATCGGAGTATAGTTGCCCTTGCCGTCGTTAACGAACTGAGAAAATACATTATTCCAGAACTCTACATATCTGTCGCAGTCACAGCCCACCCCGCATGTAGGCTTGCCGCAGCCGTACTTTTCACCGCGGTCAAAATAAAGCTCCGTACACGGACCGCACGGACCCTCGCCGTGCTCCCAGAAGTTATCCTCCTTACCGAGGCGCACCATTCTGTCAGGAGACACTCCTACTTCTTCTGTCCATATTTTATATGCTTCATCATCGTTTTCGTATATAGATACATAGATCTTATCCTCGGGCATTTCCAGCACTTTTGTACAGAACTCCCATGTCCATGCAGTAGCCTCGTGCTTGAAGTAATCCCCGAAGGAGAAGTTACCCAGCATTTCAAAGAATGTACCGTGTCTTGCTGTAATACCGACTCTTTCTATATCGGGAGTACGGATACATTTCTGGCAGGTAGTGACCCTCTTACGCGGAGGAGTTACTTCTCCGGTAAAGTATTTTTTCATAGGCGCCATACCAGAATTTATCAGCAGCAAGCTGTTATCATCTCTCGGTATCAGAGGAAAGCTCGGCAAACGAAGATGATCCTTTGATTCAAAGAACGACAAATATTTTTCTCTCAGCTCATTAAGTCCTGTCCATTTCATTTTTATCACCTTTTTTATTTTTTATTTCCGTGAAAGAAAAAGCACGAAGCCTCACCCAATGGGACGAAAAGCTCCGTGTTACCACCCAAATTGCACACACAACAGAATATGTGTACCACTCTAAAAACCTTAACGCGGTCTATACGCTGTACTTCGGTTTCCCCCGTACAAAGCTCCGAGTCAGCCCAAGCAGTCGTTGCCAAAACCTCTCACCAAATGGTTTTTTCTCTTTATGCTCCGTTTCTGCCCTTTTTCTCTTCACAGCCTTTTACTCCCCCATTATACCCCATCTCCCCCTCCCTGTCAAGCTCGCGCGGCGGAGTGCCTCCGCGGTCGATTCGCGCACTGTAGTTAGTGTTGCCGCCTACCTTATCGGCACGCGTACGAGCGGGGTTTATTGTCCCTCTCCTTCCGCGCCACAGCACACAGGGTGCTGCTTGACGCTGCTTTGATGTGAGAATAAGTG
>JAHKXX010000019.1 GCA_020627425.1 bacterium | reverse complement strand
GGGTCCACCCGTTCCCATACCGAACACGGAAGTTAAGCCCTGTAGTGCCGAAAATACTTGGTGGGTGACTGCCCGGAAAGATAGGAAGATGCCAACATAATGACAGTGGGTATTTTTTTGTTTATACTTATATCAAAGAACTAAGTGGGCTGCATAGTTTAATAAGCTAAACTTTTCGCGTATAATAAATGGTAGATTTTGTGCGGATATTTAAATTAAGAGAGAGAGGAACAGTAAAATGAAGCATGTACATCATTCAAAGCGTCATACCGCAGATATAAAAAAAATTATAATTATCCCGGTGGTTTTTTGCCTGGTTGTCTACGGCATATTGGCTGCTGCTGTGCTTCCGTCAAATATGAGAATACTGAAAATAAGTAACCTGTTTTTTTCGGATCATAAAAAAACTTTCTCGGATAACTATACGAATATCTTTGTTCCAGTTGATGAACAGCTTACCGATGTCAGTTCGCAGTATGAGGGAAAGGTTAAAACCTCGGTCAATATCTCCGAGATAGTGTTCCCGAATGTCGGTCAGCAGTTCGGAGAGCTTGTCATAGACGACTGCGGTGTTAATTGCAAGCTTTTCTTCGGAACCGGCAAGGTCGCTCTTGCTAACGGATTGGGTGTGTATAACGGAAGCTCAATACCCGGCTATGGAAAAACAATACTTTGTAACGGCTATAATACGACCTATCTTAACGGACTGAAAAATGCAAAAAAGGATCAGATAATAAAAATACATACCAGCTACGGTAACTATACATATAAGATAACCAATACCGCAGTAAAGGAAAAGAACGATAAAACTGCCTATGATCTTTCCGCTAAGGAGGAAATGCTTGTCATTTATACAGACTATCCATTTGACGGCATAGGTATTACAAATCAGAACTTCTTTGTCTATGCAGAGCCTGTCTCCGGTCCTGCTATTGATAAAAATAATTAAGGCGGTGAGTGTGTGTCGGCTAAAAGAAAATCAAAGGTAAAACCTGTTGTGTATACCTTACTTTCGTTTTTACTTTGCATTGTGCTGTCTGCACTCAGTGTATGTATAGCTTTGCAGTGTACCGTTATGTCAAGAGATTATATGCTCGGCGTTATGGGCTCGCACGGGTATTACTCAATGATACGAGACGAAATGAGGTCTAACCTCTCCGCTCTCGGGTCCCAAAGCGGTCTTAATGATGAGATAATAAACAGGCTTGTCGATAGTATGGATATACAGTCTGCTGTTACCGAGTATGTAAATGCTGTTTATGAGAATAAGACTCCGTTTGTAAAAACAACAGAGTTCAGACAGAAGCTTACAAATGAAATAGATCAATATATAACAACCAATAGTATTGACAGGTCTTCACTTTCTTCTGCGGGAATAAGCAAGCTTGTTGATACCGCAGAACAGGTCTACTGCGATACAATTGCTTTTCCTGCGTCCGAAAGCATAGCGAAAATACTGCGCGATACACAGGAGCCGCTTATACTTCTTATAGCTTTGCTGACAGGAGCTGCAATAATTCTTATTGCTGTTATTTACCTTACCAATCATTATAAGCACAGACGCTATCGTTATCTTAGCTATGCGTTCGCCGGCTCTGCGCTTGTTATTTCTGTTTTACCGGCAATAGGACTTATTTCCGGTAAAATATATCAGATAAATATACTTACCCGCTCTCTTTACAGCTTTGTGACAAATTACGTTACCGGTGTTCTTTTGTCATTCTTGTTATTTGCGGCAGTTATGGCAGTATGCTTTGTGTTGTCATTTTTAATGTACAGAAAAACCTATCTGAAGGCGCTGGGGAATAATGTGTAGTTTTAACCATTAGGTGTATGTTTTCAAAAAGAAATTGTTTACTTATTCTAAAGCTTAACTAATGCCCTTATCTTTCTTGACAACAGCAAATATGGGGTGTTATAATTATCTTTGTTGTATTATTTTTATAAGTATAGTTGTCCGGATATCGTCGATATTTTCTTTTACAGCGGCGAAATTTATCGGGCAGTATGCTGTAAAATCACTCCTTTTTCGGGTAATAACTTACGGAAATCCGATATATATCGGGGAGTTTAAAATCTCATAGAATTATGGCAGGTGAATTTAATGGACGAGAATCAGGTAAATGCGCAGGAAAAAGAAATAGACTTGAGAGTCATTTTTTCCATTATAAAGAGAAACCTAATAATGATCATCATTTTTATTCTTGTCTTTGGAGCAGGCTTTTATGCGTATTCAAGGTTTTTCATTCCAAAGAAATACAGCGCAAGCGCTACTCTTATCGTAAACAACAAGGATTCAGACAGAAACGCCGTCAACTATACCGAGATAACCGCAGCACAGAATCTGGCTGATGTATATGCAATAATTATCAAGTCTGAGACTGTTCTTCAGCAGGTAATAGATGATCTTAATCTTGATATGACATACAGCGAGCTGAAGAACACGATAAGTGTTGATCCCGTAAATAATACTCAGGTCATACAGGTTTCCATGACCCATACCGACGCGGATTATGCGAAGGAGGTAATAGCCGATCTTGTAGAGGTCGCTCCGCCGATAATCGCTGACAAAGTAGACGCAGGCTCAGTAAAGGTCATAGACGAGGCAAAGATCTCCAACGAAGGTAACCCCGTCAGCCCGAATTCAAAAAGAAATGCACTTATAGGCGCTCTTGTAGGTCTTGTTCTGGCACTTGTTATAGTATTCCTGAAGGAATTCCTTAACAATACGTTCAAGACTGAGGATGATATAATTAACTCACTGAATGTTCCTCTGATCGGTATTATTCCGCGAGTAGAAGAAAAGGAGTTCAACGCAGATGAGTAAAAGAACCAAGGATAAGCAGCTTACTAAAAAGTTTTTTAGTGTTGAGAATAAGAACGCTCCCTTCAACTATGTGGAAGCATACAAGAAGCTGTGCACCAATATAGAGTTTATCACCGCAACGAACAAGTGCAAGAAGCTTATGATAACATCTACTCTCGCTAATGAGGGTAAAACAAACGTGTCTGTAAACCTTTGTATTACTCTGTCCGGCTACGGTAAGAAGGTCTGCCTTGTTGAGTGCGATCTTAGACGTCCGACCATACACAGGTATATAAACTCCAAAAGACACAGCAAGGGTGTTACCGATGTTCTGACCGGTGACATAAAGCTTGACGATGCAATAAACAAGGTGGGGGATACGAATTTTCATATCCTGCTTTCGGGTACCATACCTCCCAATCCGTCAGAGCTGCTTGCAAGCGATAGTATGAAAAATATGATAGATGAGCTGGAAAAAAGGTTTGACTACGTTATTTTTGATACTCCGCCCGTGTTGCTTGTAACGGACGCCGTGGCTCTCGGAAGATTTGTTGACGGAGCGGTTTATGTTGTCAGATATAATTCGACCGATAAAAATATAGTCATCAAAGCCAAGAAGAGTCTGGAGGCTACCGGAGTAAAAATATTCGGCGCAATATTCAGTAACTTTAACGAAAGAACAGCCGGAACATACTCGGGCTATTCACGCTACAGCTATTCCTACTACGGACACTACGGCTACGGCGGTTACGATAAGCCTGTTAAAGAGGCTGAAAAAGAAGAAACGAAGTAACTATATGATAGATCTACATTGTCACATACTTCCCGGAATAGACGACGGCGCACAAACTGTTGATGATTCTATAGCGCTTTTGGAGTCCCAGTATAAGCAGGGTGTAAAGAATATAATTTTCACTCCCCATTTTCACATTCGTTCAATTAGCATTGATGATTTTATTGGGGTAAGGGAAAAAAGCTATGAAAAGCTTTGCTCTGATCCACGTTTTGGCAAATATGATATCAAGTTTAAAAAGGGCTGTGAAATATATTTTTCAAACAAGCTTATGGACAAGGACGTAGAGCCGCTGTGCTTTGAGGGTACAAGCTATCTGCTGATCGAGTTTTCAACAAGAGAGCGTCCCTATGGTATGAGAACGACCTTGCTCGACTTCATAAACAGGGGGCTGACACCTGTGCTGGCTCATGTGGAGCGTTATCCGTATTTTGAGCGCGATCCCGAACAGCTTTGCGAGCTTGTCGAGGCAGGCTGTGTTGCTCAGGTAAACGCCGATGCGGTGCTTGAGGGTAAAGGCTCTATGGCATATAAGTATTTAAAATGGGGTATCGCCCGTGTCGTTTGCAGCGACTGCCACTCAGTAGACAAGCGCCCGTCAAATCTGAGGGCTGCTTATGATTATATAGATAAAAAACTTGGGTATGAGTATGTAAGAAGTATAAACTCGACAGGAATGGCAATTTTTGACGACAGATATGTTGATATACCGGTTGTACATCATCCTAAAAAGGTTTTAGGATTCTGGGTATGACAGTTGTTACCGAAAAAAACGCGGCAGCTATGAGTTTTCACAGCTGCCGCGTATATTTTTGCATTTATTATTTCTGACGGCTCTATAATAAAAGTTGGGGTAACAAATAGAGCCTACAAAGAATAAATAAAAAAGTAGAGCATATTTACACCAAATCCGTTAAAATGGAATTG